>CAKZRZ010000209.1 GCA_937918955.1 uncultured Arenicella sp. | reverse complement strand
ATCTGGAGCGACCAATGTCGTGTCAGCTCTTACACGAGCTTGGTCGTCATGCAGCTTGAGGAAGGTGCGATGATTTCAGTCGCGATTGATGACACATTCAAGTGGCTACAATGGAAAAACCGCCGCTTTGTCAATTGCACGTCCCGCAAGAGCCCGCGCTCAAAAACTGAGTGATGGTCTATAGCTCATTCCCATCAGGACATTCAAGTCCTGATGGGAATGACCGTTAGTCAATGAATGGAGGACATATGGGCAAGTATAACAAAAAGCAGAATCGTAGAAATTCCCGCACACGTAACACTGCCGTGCAGCTAGCGTTGACGATGGGCATCAATGATGCCGTGCAACTAGCGTTGCCGATGGGCATCAATGATGTCGTGCAACTAGCGTTGCCGATGGGCATCAATGCCCCCGAACCATCTAGCGTCAGTCATCTAGCGACGCTTATTCCTAGCGACGCCCTGAACGACACTACTCATTCAGACGTCAATACGAGCTCGGCATTGCCAACTCAGCGCGGTGATGTCTGTAGCGCTATTCAGGCGCAGACTGAACTGAACAATCTTCGTCAATTCGTCTCGCATCGCTGGCATCCATCCGATGTGCAGAAAATTCTAAAAGTCATCGCCCCTCAGTATGTTGACCATCTAGAGCAATATCAACTAATCTCGCTATGGTCAATGCAATTGTGCAAAGCGCATGTCGCCAACGACACTTTGGTGATTGGCGATTCAGTGACCATTTTGGGCGGCGAGAACAACAAGTCAATTGCCCCTCCTAGTTCAGTCTCGTTCAATCAAAATCAATGGGCATTGATTGACGTCGACGCTCCTCGCCTCACACACTTTGATGATATCGCTCGGCTTATTGCTGACGCGTCAATCCAAAATTATCCGCTTGGGCAAAACGCCAACATGATAGTTGCCAACAAGCCCGACCATCACATCACCAAAGGGAGTTGGCAATCAACATCGTTCACGTTCGGGATGGGCGAGTACACACTTTACGTCGCTCGTTACACACCCGAGCCTGATGGGGAAAAATGGGCGTATTTTGAATTCGCTCATTCACCATACCATCTACGCGTAATCAGCTCGAGTAATGGGCAATCGTATTTGAAGTGCATAGTCTGCAGTGACGAGCCCGAGTCGCGCGTCATCATATTGGGCGAGCTGTACGATAACGATGTGATTGAAGTGTTCACCAATCGCACATCGCACTTCCGTCTTTTCCATTCAGGCAACTTTGATAAAGCAGACGCAGTCACACTGAGTTGGCAAGTGGCATCCAACCGTCTATCACTTGAGGATTTCCGACGCATCTACCATGCCGACCCTATCCCCGTCGATCACGCTAAACTACTCCTCACTCAGCGTTGCAACAAGTTCACATACTCGTCGGGCAATGGCGCTAAGCAGTTCACTGTATACGCGCCAGTTCAAGGGGGCGGTTACTCTAAGAGCTTGTTGCCCCGTGCAGCTCTAAAGGGGCGTATGTATGTGTTCACACGGACGTATCATCCAGGAATGAGCTCGCAACGTCAAATCACTGAGACGACCGTTTTTGTAGTTCGCGATGAGAACTCAAGCGAACTAGTGTTCATGATGGGATTGCCACACAAAGCTACAATCCGACCGAGCGATGGGCGATTGAAGTATGTTCAATTACTCGGCGATGATACTAACGCGGTCGTAGGAATTTGCCCGCACGGGATGCGTTTTCAACTTGAGGGCACTCGACCGTACGACCAATCCGAGTTTTCAGTCCCGAGTGATTTTCACCTGGTCTGATGGGAGGTCTAACGATTATGACTAGACAATCGTTGACTGTATCCGAGTTGATTAATCAGCATAGCCTGATTGCCACATCAACGTGGACGGGGCAATCAGACTATAAAGCATTGCACACTCGTTATGTTCAGTTACTCACGGGAGTGTTATCGCGCCCGTACAACTATAGCGATGTTTCGCCATCGTCTATGGCATGGCGACCTGTTTGGCTCAACCCTGCATCAGTGTTCAAGCAGTGGCAATTGCCTTATGACGAGATGTTGACTGTAGCGCGTTTGCATAAGGGCGATTTACTTGTCCGTTCGGAATATAAGCGCTGCCGTCTGTACTCGTTCGTAGGGGGCGATGTGCCGCTCTACACTACCGACGCATTCAGATTGTCCGAAGACGTTCACAACGGGATTGTTCCCCTCGAAGTCTTTAAACACTTATACAACGCTGATCCCATACCGATTGATATCGTTAAAATGGGCAAGCAGTGCAATCCGTACACCTATCTCACACGAGATGGTATGTATATCCGAATCTATGCGCCTGGATACGGATTCACAAACGGCAATTTTGTCTACGCGTCATCGTTTGAAGGGCAAGCCCACTTGTTTCAATATCAACTGAACAACTATGGCTCAAGCAGTTCTGAGCGCTTAGATGATATGACTGTAGTCGTTGTGCCTGATGCTAACGCGCCTAGTTATGTGACTATCAAAACAATCTTAGACAAGTCGAGCGACCATGCCGTTGAAAGTTGCGCTTCGAACTTTTTGTGGCGTTGCATGGGATGCGCGTTCTCGTTAGCTATATCGCCGCCCCCTTGTGATAATCACATAAAACAGGTAGATGCGTTGCCGCATCAAACTCAGACTTACAGTGAGCGCCAACTGAGTTTTGAAGACTATCTTCAATCTATCGCGTGAATTCAATAAAATCCAACGCGAGTGAGTATAACATCTAGAAAGGAGTGAAACGCTATGACCAAATACAGTGAAACTGAGCAATGGGATTGGCTTGAGAATTACATTGATGATGGATTCGCTGTTTGTCGTTACAACGGCGATCTATGGATTGACGTGCCGAGCGTATCGCACATCACCCACCGCTCTCGCCAACGCATCGTTCAGCTCGTTCGAGACCAAGCGCTTAGGTCAATCCCTTGGCGTAACTCGAAACTCATTAACGTATCCGACCTTATCAACTACACCAATCGCCTGACGTATCAGGCTGTTGAAAAAGCTAGGGGGCGTCAGGTCAAACCGTTCGTTGTCAAACGGAATGACGACTACGGTGGCATTTGACCATATGCCATCGCCAACTATACGTGTAGTGCCGATGCTCAAAGTGGCATCGGCATTACACTTTCAAGTCACTTGCGCAGGGCGGCATTGATAGCTTTCATGGCAGACTTTTGAGCTTGAATTGCCATGCGCGGCAATGCTTTACGTATATCCGTCTGCAATGGAGTCCAAACACCTGAGAAGTATGGCGATTGTTTTTCCTCGTCAATCACATATCGCGCATACGATAGATTGGTGCCGATACTGACGACTACAATATACGGGCTCAATCCAACTATGCGGTAGTTGATGCTACGCCCTAACGCCCCCGTTCGCCTATAAGGGATGCGTATGCGTTTGAATCCCTTTGCCCCTCTGATACTTGCCATCACGAATCGCTGCTGCTTTTCACTTTTGAACTTGCTACGGTAGGTTGAACCTGGCGTTCGTAGCTGTCCAGTTGGCGTGTAATATGGGCTCAGTGATGCCACTACACGGGTGTATGCGAGTGGCAAAGGCTTACCGCTAGGTCTCGGATATTCACTGACTGATGCTTCCGCCTCTATGCCCACCGAATGCCCTACCGTGCGCAAGATTTCTTGCATTTCATTCCCTGTTAGGACTACGCGAGCTCGTCGTAATAGATTTTCCACCTGGTCGGTCGATATCGATATCGTGAATGGCATAGCTCACCTTTTCAAAAACATAACCTATCGATCCATCCCTTAGCAAATCACCTGTTGCTAGTTGACCGATTGTATTATATACTGAAATGGGCATGAACGAGTGATTGGATGCCATCGTGACTAGTCAGATAGTTTATTTCCCCTCAACTGAATATCTCAAAGCACTAGACGATAGCAACTACAAAATCGGCGGGTTGATTGTTGCTTTCGGACTGCCCAAAGACTCGCAGGGCGAGTATTTTGATGCCGACACTGAATTCCACCTGGACTGGTATAATGAACGCCCTGTTCTGTGGCATCATGGGCTGAGCGACAACGTCGGCGCTCAACAAATCGGCACGATTACCGAAATCCAAAAAACTGATAAAGGGCTATGGGCTGAAGCAGTTCTCGACTCAACTCTGCCCATAGCTCAACGAGTCTACGAACTAGTCAAAGAGGGTAAGTTAGGATGGAGCAGCGGTAGTATCCCCCATCTCGTTAAAGTGGCATCGGATGGGAAAATCGTAGAGTGGCCACTTGTGGAGGCGAGTCTGACGCCCAATCCCGCCGAGCCGACTCGAACCACCGCGTTAGCGTTGAAAGCTGAACAAGCTAAGTTAATCAATCAGTCAATCGGTCAGTCAATTCAATCTAAAGGAAGTGCAACTATGGCAACTGATACCTCTTCAATCCCCGCCCCCTCATCAGGCGTCGGGGATACTCAACGCGATTTGTTGGATGCGTTAATCGCCCAACTGAAACAGGCTACTTCAGCTCAAGCATCACCTCAAGTATCCATCATGGATGCGTTAGAGACTGAAGTTCGCTCTACTTTCCGCCCTGCATCCAAAGCGTCAACATCCAAAGTTGATTTGCTGTCGCCATCAGAGGTTGATGAAATCATGCCTGAAGAGCTGGATGTTGAGCAGACTTTGGCGAGTGTTTTGGCAGTTCTAGAGCAGGCAGGCGCAGTCGAGGTCAACGAGCGTGCGCGTCCGCCTGAAGATGATGAAAGTGAAACTTCAGAATTTGAACTGCCAGATGAAGGGCTAGACTCTTTGCGCTCAGATATGCCTGATGACGATGAAAACGCTGACGACATGGGCAATTGGACGCCTGAACGTGTACGTTCAGCACTGAAGCGTCTAGCTCAGTACGTACAAGCTTTGCAAATGCGCTACCGTAATGCCAAACAGCGTCTTGATATGCAAGAGGCGGCATTTCGAGCGGCAGGCAAAACGACCGAAGCACGACAGGTTTCTGATTTGCGACGCGCTCTTGATGAAAATCTACACAATGAGTTGAACGGGGTTCGTCTCAAAGCGCTGCGCATTCAGAACGAATTCTTGACTAATCAGGTTAAACTGATGGCTAAGCGAAAGCCATCGCGCAAGCCATTCACCGACACTTTCAATGCGCAATCTCGCGATAAGCGCGTGCCGCGCCCGACTAGCCGCCCATATAGCACTAGCGCACTGCAAGCTCCTGCAGTTGTTACGAGCAGTCCGTTTTCCAACTTGTCGCCTCAGGCGATGTCGTTTGCCGCGTATCTCTTGCGGTCAAAGAATGCACTTCAAAATCGCGTATGGATGCCATCCGAGACGTTCCTGCGCGAGTTCAGTGCTAAAGCATACGAGGCTTACAAAGCAGGCAATCTATTCATCCCCGATAAGTTCGTGCCGATTGTGCAAGATTTGCACTTAGGGCGTAAAAGTGCGGACATCAACAGCACAGTTTATGCCAACTTCGGCGCTGAATTCATTGAGGAATCCTGGCGTCAAGAAATTTGGCGCAAGCCTCGTTTTGATAATCCCGTTGCGCAACTCCTCCGCTGGATCGATATGCCTACCGACCCTTATCGATTGCCCATTGAGGGAGTTGACCCTGTAGTTTACGCGGTTCCTGAAACTACTCAACAAGCCCAACTCACTCACACTAGCGGAAATCCAACTCCGATGTCGCGTGTCGGGACAGCTAATACCACCCTCACGACAGGAAAATTGAAGCTATACATTGCGTTCTCGCGTGAACTTCAAGAGGATAGCGTCGCTGATTGGTCAGAACTAATCCTCTCACAAGCTATGAGCGCAATGGAAGACGCGCGCGAATTTGTCATTCTGAATGCCGATGATGAGACGGGAACGACCAACGTCAACAATCACGGCGCGCCTCCGCCCGCTAATGCAGCATATATGTATGGAGGTGGCGATGGCTTCGTGACTGTAGCTCTCGCCAACAACCGTACGGTTGATATGGGCGGCGCTAAACCTACACTGAGCAAATTGCGTGAGTTGCGTATGAGACTAGGGCGAGTGCCGAGTCAAAAGTTGGGCGACCTAGTCTATATCGTTGACCCGTACACGTATACCGCTATGTTGGGCATCGAAGAGTTGAATTCGTTTTTCATGAACGGCGAGACGTCTACCGTCCTAACGGGGCAAGTCGCACGTATCGATGGTATCCCCGTTGTCGTTACCAATCAGTTGTATAATGCAGCTCCGCAAGGGTACGTAAGCGCTACCGCGACCAACAATCAGTACGGTCGTGTACTATGCGTCTATCTACCCGATTGGATGGGCGGATATATGAGACGTATCGAGACCGTCGTTGACTATGATGCAACTCAAGATGCCTATCGTCTGAATATGTATATGCGTATGGGCATCGTGCACCGTAGTAACGAGAGCGTTGCTCTGCTGCGCAACGTCTCGTATCAGCTCTAACGGGAGGACACTAACTATGGTCGCCCAAATTCCCGTAGCTAGTAAATATGTCCCTGTGGCTCTGACGTTTAGCGCAACGTCTATTCCTAACGCGAACGGGACGTTCGTATCCGCACAGGGCGCTATGCCGTATTACACTATGCCATTTCCAGGTAGTGTATTTGGCGTAAGCATTGCGCTCAGCGCACCGTTGACTAGCGGCGCATTAGGTATGAGCGCCATTATCGACGGTGTCCCTGTCACAGGTACATTTGCACGACTTCAAGCTGATGGCACTCTAATGAGTGCCCATCAGCACTGGAATGCCCAACGCGCCGACTACACATTCCAAGCAGGGCAAAGAATCGGCGTGATGTGGCAAAAGGAAGGTAAAATCACGCCGACCACCATCGATGCTACAGTCACTATGCTAGTGCTCCTTGAAGGGGTGGATTTCTGACATGCCTGAACGCTTTTATAATGCCATCAGTGTCACAATCCCGCCCAATTCTAACCTGACTGAGCCAATCGACTTGATGGGATACGGGGTGGTGGGCTTAATCGCTGAAACGCCATTGATGTCCGCTACCCTGTCTTTTGAAGTTGCGCCGACTGAAACAAGTTCGTCTTTCTATGAATTACGAAAAGACGATGGCACTCCTGTTGTCACGGGACTGCTAGATGGCTCATTTGCATTAGGTGCCGATGGCGTTTTAAAGCACTTGAGCGCCTATCGCTATGTGCGCATCAAAACTAGCGTCAATCAACCATCAGGCGTCACTTTTCGCATCACTTTACGCCCATAGATGACGAGATGGTATGAGAATTTTGTGGATTGGCAATTACACATCGCAAAGTTCGTATGCCAATCAAGCTAGACTTGTCGTGCCTCGCTTGATTGACTATGGGCATCAAGTCGCTGTAGTTGAAATCGGGGCTGAAATCAATACCCCTCGTCAGGTAGGAGGGGTATTGATTTTGCCGACTTTCTACGACCGTGTCGGCAACGATTGCATCGCTATTCATGCCAAACGCTTCAATGCGCACGCGGTTATCACATGCTTTGATACGTGGGCGGCTGATGAAAATGTTTATAAGCATCTCAACTGGATAGCCTGGACGCCCGTTGACCATATCCCTTTACCGCCCTTAGTCAGTCAACGCATCCAACACGCCAAAATCATCGCGCCTATGAGTAGATTCGGCGTTGAGGTCGTCAAGGAAGCATTGCCTGATGCCTCAATCCATTACATCCCATGCTCATACGACCCATCAGTATGGCATCCGATTGATTACACAGTTCGCCTAGCGCCCAATCAGGCATTCCCGCAGTTGCCTGATAATGCATTCTTAGTCACTTTTGTCGGCGTGAATGATAGTATCCCTAGTCGTAAAAGTATCCCTGAAATACTTGCCGCATGGAAGCTATTCAGCAGTCGTCACGATGATGTCTATCTATACTTGCACACACACCCTCTAGGCAACTTGAGTATCAGCCCTACAGGGGGCGTTGATGTCTTACGTATCATTCAGACATTGCGTATCAATCCATCAACTATCATAATGCCCGACCCCTACGATTACTCAACAGGCATTCCACAATCGCGCTTGCGCCAAATCGCTCATTCCACCGACGTGTTAATCAGTCCTAGCAAAGGTGAGGGCTTCGGCTTGGTGCCCTTAGAATTTCAAGCGTGCGGAGTGCCGACCATAGTCAATAACTTTAGCGCACAACCTGAATTGTGTTTTGATGGCTGGCTTGTTGATGGCGAGATGACATGGACGTGGCAAAATGCCACGTGGCAAACACCTGGCATCGCTAGCATTTTGGATGCCCTTGAAAATGTTTATGCTGAACGTAACACTGAAAGAGCCATTCAAAGACGCTTAAACGTGGCGCGACGTGCATTATCTTATACGATTGACAATGTGTTCAGTCGGTATTGGATACCTGCCATTTCTAAAATAGCTGAACTCGCCCTAACTATCCCATCCAATCACCGACTCGATTCCCATCACCAACAACCGTCATCCATTGACCTATTCCATAGCGCCAATAACGCTAACCATCCATTCAGTGCTGATTATCCATCGCCGCATCAATCATCAAAGGGACATCATGAAACATATATCACCTGAACTATGCATCAGTACGTCAGTCTGATATGGATTGAGCATTTCGTAATTGAGCGCGTTGACAATCGTCAATCTAAATCCTAAAACAATTTAGACTAATTAGGCTAACTGAAGGTCTGAGAGGTTGACTTATTCATCATGGGGCTACGTGTTGCAATTCTCAGTGATACTCTATCGCCCACGCCTACGATGGGCGGGCATGGATTGGGCTCGGCGGTGATGTTCATGCTGAAGCAGTGCATCACGTTAGGACATCACGTGACCCTTTTTGCAGGTCGCGGAAGTGTTCAGCAAGATCAATCTTATGAGTTAGTAGCTCCTGATGATGCGCTCCCTACGCGCGAACACGAGAAAGTCCTCGCTCGCCATGCTTTGAATTTCCATCGCCAACATCCATTTGACGTCATTATCGATTGCGGTCACACT
>CAKZRZ010000208.1 GCA_937918955.1 uncultured Arenicella sp. | reverse complement strand
TGGCAGTGCCGCTCATTACTTTTTGATCAAAGTTGACATTAAGATCAAGCGAGATATGCGTAACGATAACGCTCTCTGGGTTTGAGAATGAGTGATAGTCTTTGCCAACTTCAATTTCGCCGCCTTGTGTGTCAGCCTGTTTTTGACCCAGCTCGACGTTAGTTTGTGCAGCCTTGGCTGCCTCTTTTGAGGTATCGGCCTTAAGATTTTGATCGGTTGAACTCGGCATATCATTGCAAGCGCTCATCAATGCAAGCGCAGATAAAACGGCGACAGCGTGTGCCGCACGAGTTAGATTAGAAAACATAGTTAATCCTAATTTAGCTAAATATTTAATTGTTAGAGCATTCGCCCTAGCAGTCAGTTTGTGACTTCATTGGCTAGAGCGATTGATCAAAGAGGTTCATCATAATCGAGCACACTGCACTCTATATCGAACTCCAGTTTAACTGACTTTGTATGACAAACCTCAATATAGTGTTCAAGTCGCTGCTCTAGGCTTTTGGCAATTGAGTAGGCTTTAAAATAGCCATAGCTGCCGGGGTTATGCTTCAGCTCTTCCAATATATCCATGGCTTCACCGTGTAACAAAAACAGCGAATCACCTTGAATAACAGAACCAAGATACTGACGATCGGGCATTCTGACTACGCCGTTATTACTGGCATTGGAATAAACATCAACAGGGATTTTTTTCATAAACAATCACTCCTATCGATCAACGATTAAACGCTTACCCAAACCAACAACATTGTCATCTAAGTAACCCAAGGCGGTATAAAAACCCAACGCACTTAAATTGCTACTTCGAACTTGAAGATTTATTTTAGGACAGCCTCGTTGCAACAACGCAGCTTCGATCTCTTTCATTAAGCAGCTAGCAATGCCTCTACGTTGAAACTTGGGTAACACAGCAAGATAATTAACCCAGCCGCGATGCCCTTCGTAACCGCCCATAACAGAACCAACTAATTGACCGTCTGACTCAGCGATCAGCAGCAACTCAGGATCTACAGCCAGCTTTCGCTGAATATCTTTGCCTGAGTCATTTTGAGGCGTTGCCACGCCTGCTGCGTGCCACAAGGCGATGAGGCTCGCTTGATCAGATTGTGTAAAGGGACGAATGTTCATGGGGTGAGAACATTGTAAAGAAAAATGCTACACGGTGCGAGCTAAGGCAACTAAGTACCTCCCCAGTCCCAATCAGCGTATCAAAGCCGAGCTAAGCTAACATCGCGATTGCCGAAACGGCCGTCATGATGATCACAAACCAGCGAAATGGTTTTTCAGGAATCTTGCTGGCAATTTTAAACCCAAGGAAGGCGCCTAATGCTATCGCCGGAAATAGAAAAAAAATTACTGTCGAACTATTCCAGGTGATGGTTTCCCATACCCAAATATGGAATGGCAGTTTGGCAATATTAGACAATAAAAAGAACCACGCGGCAGTGCCTATAAACTGATCTTTAGGCAAACGCATTGCCAATAGATATAAAGCCATAACCGGACCAGCTAAATTTCCAACCATAGTCGCGAAGCCACCTGCGACCCCTATTGTCGAGCTGAACAACGGCGAGCTGGGAATATCTAAATCGGTTCTTCGTTCGCGATATATCATCACTCCAAGCGAGATAAAGATGATTGCGATCATCACGTAAGCAAACATAATCTCTTCAACAAGTTGCCCTACGACGGTGCCGACGATGATGCCGATAAAGGCAAATGGAATCAGCCTCCTTAAGTGCGGCCAACTGGCGTGCTGGCGATAATAGTAGACCGCAAACAAGTCAGCAATAATTAAAATAGGCAAAGCAATACCGGTAGATGCTTTGGCGCCAAAAATCAACGCCAGGAGCGGTATTGATATCATGCCCGCGCCATGGACTCCGGTTTTCGCCATACCGATTAGCGCCGCGGCCAAACCAAATAAAACCAATTGGTATAAGGTAAAACTATAGGATGCGATCTCGAAAGTCATGAGTTGTCAGGTGCTGTTCCCATCAGAAATTTATTGAAGCGCACAATTTGTTAGCATTAAAGTATGTCGAATCTCAAAGTAACATCGAACGCGACTCTAAGCGAGCAAACTAAGTCGAAGAATTTAACGAGCTCAGAGATGCCAGTAATCCCCGCGCCCCCAGAGAAACCCTCTGCGCATGAATGTTGCGGCAGCGGCTGCGTTCCGTGCATCTATGATTACTACTATGATGCGCTTGAGAAATGGCAGCAAGAACATGGCTCGGACAACTAAACCGCACCTTTTTAACTGCGCTGCTTCTTAGTGCCGTTAAATTAGTGCCGTTAAATTAGTGCCGTTAAAACACAGCTAACTATAAAAACCACTAAAGACTTCGATAAACCGATCGACCTCGCTCTGGGGCAAACTATTGATACCCGCAGCGGCAGAGCGCCCCCCGCCGGTATCAAATTGGCGACAGATTTCATCGGCACCGTGTTTATTCTGAAGCGGAGCACGAACACTCACCACATAGTCGCCATCGGGTTTAAGAGTAATAACCGCATGCGCTTTATCAGGCGATTGGTTTGCTAAATCATTGCCAAACACACCACTTACACGCCGCGCCCAAGCCTGATCAGGTAATTCGAAAACAGCGGCGTGACTCACATCAAAGCGCGGCTGGACTGCTGCCGCTTTCGACATGTCTTGATGATAACCAGACTCCAAGGTTTCAAAGGTATCAACATCGTCTCGCATGAATGCAAAGGCACTGGCGTGTTGCGAAGTATGCTTAAATAAATCAGCAGGGTGGAAATACAAGTCCTCTAGAGACGCACCATAACCGTTGTAGTTTAAGTAAATACCTAAGTTCTCCAACTGCTTAAGTTTGTCTGAATTCAGCTCTAGAAACTTCGCCATTCCATGCGCACTCTTCTTGAGATTATCGCCAAAAGTACCAACAACCGCCCACTCTAAAAACTCATCTTTAAGATGCTGATTAATTAGTAATGAAGTGCATACATTAGCTGAGGTATTAATCACTGTTGTGAGGTTTTCATGCGCGGGTAATTCACCAGCAAAATGATGATCACAGTAAAATACCTCAGCACCTTTTGCTAAAATTGACTCTAAGCCACGACGGTTTTTATCTAGCGACACATCCAATACGTTGACTTGGTCGCCAGCTGAAACGTCTACTCGATCGAGCAACTGAATATCGCGTTTAACCCCAGTAACAAGTACCGACTCAATAGGCTTTGCCAAACGCAATTGCGTAAGCGCGCAGATACCGTCGGCATCACCATTAAAACAATCTATAACTTTCATCGATTTTTACTAGGGTTGGTTTGAACTCGAAGCCTAACTGCGCCAACTAGAAAACTATCTTTCGGTCTCAAAGACTTTGATAATAATCCATCAAGATTTTTGCTACTTCAGGCCGAGAAAACTCTGGTGGCGGCGCAATGCCGTTTCCAAGTAATTCACGTACTTTTGTGCCGGACAGAATAACAAAATCTTCAAATTTATGATCCGGCACATCACGCATCATCACAACTTTATTTAAAATCTTTGAGTAAGCTGTGTGGTCTGCATTAAAAATCTCGATTTCCAAAGCGCCTTCAGGCACTTTCTCTTCGAAGATGGTTTGCGCATCAAAGGCGCCATAGTAGTCACCAACACCAGCATGGTCACGGCCGATAATAAAGTGTGTTGCGCCCATGTTCTGGCGGAACAAGGCATGCAGAACAGCTTCACGCGGGCCAGCGTAAAGCATGTCAAAACCATAACCCGTTACCATGACACTGTTCTCAGGGAAGTAGTTAGCCACCATTTGGCGAATAGAGGCATCACGCACATCGGCCGGAATATCGCCTTGCTTAAGCTTGCCCAACAACATGTGGATCACACAGCCCTCGGCGCCCGTTGCCTCCATCGCCATTTTGCACAATTCCTCATGCGCACGATGCATTGGGTTACGCGTTTGAAAGGCAACTGTTTTGGTCCATCCGCGCTCGGCAATTTCATCTCTGATTTGTACAGCCGTTCTGAAAGTATCGGCAAAATCAGTTTCGAAATAGCTAAAGTTCAATACGTCGATTTGCCCCGACACGGCAATAGAACCTTGAGATAAGAAGGCGCTGAC
>CAKZRZ010000207.1 GCA_937918955.1 uncultured Arenicella sp. | reverse complement strand
GGTTCACAATCGAATACGATATGACTATTAAATGCGGTAAAGCGTTAGTCTAATCGAATAATTTACGCCTGAGTCTCAATAATCGGTAGTTATTGATGTAATATAACGGAGCGTAAAATTAACTCCCGCTCGCCAGAGCCTCTTCAAAAATGCAAGATACGTTGATCGATCAAGGCATCAATCTGATGCTGTTCGGCATGGGCACAGTATTCGTCTTCTTAACGATATTGGTGTTCGCGACCACCATCATGTCAAAGCTGGTTCATCGCTTTTCGCCAGAAGAGCAGGCTGCAGAATCGAACACCACGAGCACTCCTCAACCAGTGTCACTGACAGCGCCCCAAGGGGCCAGCCCCCAAGTTATCAGCGCGATAGAAAAAGCCATCGCCCAGCACCGTCAACGCTAAGACTCGAGCACGTACCTTATGAGCAAGAAGTTAGGAATTACCGAAGTCGTATTACGCGACGCCCATCAATCATTGTTAGCCACTCGCATGCGCATTGACGACATGCTTCCAATTGCCGAGAAGTTAGATGACATTGGCTATTGGTCGATGGAGTCTTGGGGTGGCGCAACATTCGATTCATGTATTCGCTTTTTAGGCGAAGACCCATGGGACCGTATTCGCGAAATTAAAAAAGTAATGCCAAAGACGCCGCAACAAATGTTGTTTCGTGGGCAAAACATTTTAGGCTATCGCCACTATGCTGACGACGTCGTCGACAAATTTGTAGAACGTTGCGCAATCAATGGCATTGATGTGTTTCGTGTGTTCGACGCAATGAATGACATGCGCAACATGACCACCGCACTTAAAGCGGTGAACAAGGTTGGCAAACATGCGCAAGGCACGCTCTCCTATACCGTCAGCCCAGTACACAATACTCAAGCTTGGTTAGATATGGCCAAACAACTCGAAGACGCTGGCGCCGATTCGATTTGCATTAAAGATATGGCGGGCTTGCTCAAACCTTACGTTGGTTACGAGCTGGTTAAAGAGCTCAAGAAAACGGTCGACATTCCAATCCAGTTACATGCTCACGCCACAACGGGTTTAAGTACGGCTACCATTACCAAATGTGTTGAGGCCGGCATTGATAATGTTGATACCTCGATCTCCTCAATGTCGATGACCTACGGGCATTCAGCAACTGAGTCAGTGGTGTCGATTTTTGAAGGCGGCGACCGCGACACTGGTTTAGACATTAAGAAACTTGAAGAAATATCAGCTTACTTCCGAGAAGTGCGTAAAAAATACGCTCAGTTCGAAGGTTCACTAAGAGGCGTTGATTCACGTATTTTAGTCGCGCAAGTGCCAGGCGGCATGCTGACTAATATGGAAAACCAATTACGCCAACAAGGTGCTGAAGACAAAATCGACGACGTATTAGCCGAGATCCCTCGTGTACGCGAAGACTTAGGCTTTATTCCCTTGGTGACACCAACCTCACAGATTGTCGGCACGCAGGCGGTGATCAACGTGCTAATGGGCGAACGCTATAAAAACATCGCCAAAGAAACCGCTGGCGTTTTACGAGGCGAATATGGTGCGACTCCCGCTCCAGTAAATACTGAATTGCAAGCTAGGGTATTAGAGAGTGGTGAAAGTGCCATAACTTGCCGCCCCGCTGATTTGATCAACGCTGAAATGGATGCTCTGACCGAAGAGTTTAAGGGTCTTGCCGACGAACACTCTCTTGACGTTAAGCAGGGCGAAGACTTTATTGACGACGTTTTGAGCTACGCTCTGTTCCCACAGGTTGGTCTTAATTTCATTAAGAACCGAAATAACCCAAGCGCCTTTGAACCTGTTCCTAACGGTGCTAAAGCTCGCAGCTCCGCGCCAATAACCGACGCCGGTGATGAAATCTACACTGTTGATGTTGATGGCCAGAGCTACACCGTTACCGTTACCGAAGGTGGCGATGTATCCGGTATTGCTCCGATTGGCGGTCAAACAACAGCTGCGAGCGCCGCTAGCACGCCGGCACCCGCCACGGGTGGCGAAGCAATTAAAGCGCCGCTTGCAGGTAATGTAATCAGCATTCCGGTAACCCCGGGCCAGCAAGTCAGCGCTGGCGATACAGTACTAATTCTTGAAGCCATGAAGATGGAAACCAATATCGCCGCGCCTAAAGACGGTCAAATCACGAGCATCAATGTGCGTGAAGGTGACAGCATAACGGTTGGCGATGTTCTGTTGAGCATTGCATAAGGGGCTAGGACAATGGAAAACCTAAATAGTCTCTGGCTGAGCTCAGGCCTCGCGCAAGTTCAGGCCGGCCAAATTTTAATGATGTTGGTCGGTCTTGGCCTATTATTTTTAGCGATTCGTAAAGGATTCGAACCGCTTCTATTAGTGCCAATCGGTTTTGGCACTTTGCTCGCCAATATTCCAGGAGCAGGCTTTGACTTAGCCCCTGTTTATGATGCCGCTGGCCAAATGACTAGCCCTGGTGGCCTTCTGTATTACATTTACAGCGCTGGCATTGAGACAGGCTTGTTTCCGCTAATCATATTTATGGGCGTCGGCGCTATGACCGACTTCGGCCCTCTACTTGCAAACCCGAGAACTCTATTACTCGGCGCCGCGGCACAGGTTGGTATATTCAGTACCGTACTAGGCGCGGTGGCACTTGGTCATTTCGGCATACTCGACTTTAGTATTCGCGATGCCGCATCGATTGGTATTATTGGCGGCGCTGATGGGCCAACGGCAATTTTCGTAACCAGTAAACTCTCCCCTGAATTACTTGGCGCGGTCGCCGTCGCGGCGTATTCGTACATGGC
>CAKZRZ010000206.1 GCA_937918955.1 uncultured Arenicella sp. | reverse complement strand
CCCTTCGCCGTCGATGGTTTTGATCACCTAGTGTTAATCGCTCGAGGTTGGGTGTCAGTTGGAGAGTCTCGAGAAATCATCCCAGAGATCGATACCAACGAGCAAATGCAAAGCCTGGTAGGGCGATTAAACAATCCGCCTGCTGAGCCACCTTTGTGGAATGACGATTACGCCGTGCAAAATGGGCCGGTTTGGCAGTATCTACCAATATCTCAAGTCTCGTCTGTTTTAGACGCGAAAGTATTTCCATTAGTGGTAGAATTGGCGCCCGAAGCCAGCGATAGCGCTGAGCTTGTTCGAAAGTGGCCCGAGATCGATGATCAGTGGGTCGCGAAACATCAAGGGTATGCGTTTCAGTGGTTCGCCATGGCGCTTGCCTTTTTCATTGCTTGCTTGGTGCTGCTTGTAAAGAAGCGTAAGACCAAGTCAGATAGCGAAACAGTGTAAATGTGATGACTGATCAAAACCCAAGCCCTGAAAACGTAAAGAAAACCCAGTTCTGGAATCGCGTGCAAATGCTTATGGTATTTGCCGTGTTCGTTGCGCCAGTTGCAGGTGCATTTTTGTACAAGCCAACAAGCTTTAATAACTTTGGCGACCTCTACGTACCGGTCCGTCCTGTAAGTAATCTCGACATGCTTGGTAAAAACGGGGCAGTGGAGTTAGATTCTTTTCGTCGTCAATGGATTTTCATGGTAAAAGTTGATGGCGAATGCCTAAAGGCCTGCGAAGACAATATTTTGAAAATGCGTCAAGTTCGTTTTATGCAAAATAATGATATGACGCGCATTCGCACCATCGTTATTCACTCTGGCCTAAGCGAGGCAGTTGCCTTAGATTTAGCAGCCAAATATTCACCGATGGAAGTTTACGCAGTAGAAAAGCCTCAGTTCGATGATTGGACCCAAATACTAAAACTCGACGACGCACCGATAGAAGCGGAGCGTGATCGTTTATATGTGATCGACCCCGCTGGCAACCTGATGATGAGTTACCCCGCCTCCGCTGAGCCGAAGTCAATTCAGAAAGACATTAAGCGCTTGTTGAAGACTTCGCAAATAGGCTAATTGATGCCGTCGACTCGTAACTTATTTGAAACATCATGTCCCAGCCTGAAACTGTAAACAATTCCCTTAGCGGCGCAATACAACAGTATTACGATTTGACTAAACCGCGCGTGGTTATGTTGATCGTGTTCACCGCCTTTGTCGGTATGTTATTGGCGGTGCAGGGCATGCCTGACTTATTTACCGTTGTGATGGCGTGTCTTGGTATTGGTTTGGCGGCCTCTTCGGGCGCGGCAATGAATCAGATTATCGATATGCGTGCCGATGCCATCATGGCCAGAACCCAGAACCGCCCTTTGGCGACGGGTGGCTTGAACGTTTGGCAAGCAATAGTGTTTGCCGCGTTGCTGTGTTTTTTCGGCATGTTCATTTTAGTAAAATGGGTTAACCAGTTAACCGCCGTATTAACCTTTATTTCGATGGTTGGTTATGGCGTGATTTATACGGTTTTCTTAAAACCGGCCAGCCCGCAAAACATCGTTATCGGTGGCGCTGCAGGTGCCGCTCCGCCTCTGCTGGGATGGGTTGCAATGACTGGCGCTATCACTGCTGAAGGCTGCTTGTTGTTCCTAATTATATTTGCATGGACGCCCCCGCATTTCTGGGCGCTTGCACTGTATCGACGAGATGAATACGCCGAAGCGGGTGTGCCAATGTTGCCCGTTACGCACGGTGAAGAGTTCACTCGCCTGCAAATCTTGTTGTACACCTACATCTTAGTCGCGGTGACTCTGATGCCATTTAGCATTCATATGTTTGGTGGTATCTATTTGGTCGGCGCATTCTATCTGAATGCTCGTTTTATGTACTATGTGTTCAAGCTGTATAAAAATTATAGTGATGAGCTCTCGCGCACAACCTTCATCTACTCGATTAAGTACTTAATGTATTTGTTCGCGGTAATGTTGGTCGATCATTACGCATGGGATCGCCTCAGATTAGCAGTTGGCTTCTAGCTCACTTCACTTGTAATCAGCTTGTTCAGTCGGTAAATAGCTTTCGAGAGAGTCGGCGTATCCACTGACCTAAGCCCTTAATTGCCATTCCGGGGCGCCCGGCAATATCTTCCGCAACAATATCCGTGTCATTAATTAGGTCTTTGGCAACTTTGCTTTTGATTTTGGTTATCGCAGATAAATCAACTTGTGAGAATTTTTTAAACATCCATTGATTTGGTAAATTCCAAGGCTGGCCTTGGCAAAAGCAAGCAACCAGATCGACCAAAATTGGCTCACCTTCAGGTGTAACCAAAGTATTAGTTGGGTTACGCAAATCATTGTGAGCTACGCCTGCTTGATGAATTTCATCAATAGCACTTTTTAGTTTTTCGAAAAACACATGCCACTCAGGTGTGAACTTTTCCAGCCGAGTAATTTGCTCAGATTCATGATACGTCATCAAGAATGAGCGCGAGCTTGGCTGAGCCAACAAATCAGGAACACAGGCCACCGCATTGAGCTTTTTAAGAGCTTTGCACTCGCGCCAGTTTAGAAGAGGCCCCACCAAAAAGGCAAAGCTCTTATCGGCGCCGCTTTGGTCTTTTAGCACAGCTTTGTGACCATCGACCTCAATCAATAGAACATCCGGTCGTGAGCCGCCACCCTGGCGAAATGTGGTGGTGGCATTGGCTCTCAGTTGCTCCAAAGAGTACTGTGTCCAGTCGACTGTCGTTGAATTTGGCACCTTATTCATAGCCCAAGTATGGTAACATCTCGCCTTCAAAATAGTCACACTTTCACTTTTTGGCGTTTATCTCTCATGCTCGATTTAGAACTCTCTGCGACCACCGCATTAACTCCCTTAGACGGCCGTTACGGCAGCAAAGTTAAGTCTTTACGTCCCATTTTTAGCGAATTTGGCTTGATCAAATATCGTTCATTGGTCGAAGTTCGTTGGCTACAAGCCTTAGCGCAAGAATCAAATATCCCTGAGGTGCCTGCGTTTTCAAATGAGGCAAATGCTCAGCTTGACGCGATCATCGATAACTTTTCGGTTGCTGATGCCGAGTCAGTTAAAAACATCGAAGCAACGACCAATCATGATGTGAAAGCGGTAGAGTACTTTTTAAAGCAAAGCTCCGAGTCAATTGCTGAAGTTAAAGCGGTAAGCGAGTTCTTTCATTTCGCATGTACCTCAGAAGACATCAATAACTTGTCTTACGCATTAATGTTGCATGACGCGCGCGAGCAAGTTGTGCTTCCAACCTTCAAACAAGTTGTCGCGGCCATCAATGAATTAGCCAACGATAATTCTGAACTGTCTATGTTGGCTCGAACACATGGACAACCTGCATCACCGACAACACTCGGCAAAGAAATGCGAAATGTGGTCGCCCGATTGGAGCGCCAAATTTCACAGATTGAATCAGTCTCGATTCTTGGCAAGATTAACGGCGCGACCGGAAACTACAATGCACACGTTGTAGCCTACCCAGAAGTGAACTGGGAGCAGTTCTCGCAAAGCTTTGTTGAGTCACTTGGCTTAACTTGGAACCCCTTAACAACGCAGATTGAGCCACATGACTATATGGCTGAGTTGTTTCATGCAGTAGCGCGTTTCAACACTATTTTATTAGACTTCGACCGTGATATTTGGAGCTACATTTCAATCGGCTACTTCAAGCAAAAAGTGATCGCTGGCGAAGTTGGCTCTTCGACCATGCCGCACAAAGTTAACCCAATTGACTTCGAAAATTCTGAAGGCAACCTTGGCCTGGCAAACGCCATGTTTGATCATTTAGCCTTGAAGCTACCCGTTAGCCGTTGGCAACGCGATTTAACTGATTCTACAGTCTTGCGTAACATTGGCGTTGGGTTCGGTTACACCATGCTGGCGTGTGCCGCGACTCTTAAAGGCATTAGTAAGCTTGATGTTAATGCGCCAGCGCTTGCAGCTGATTTAGACGACAACTGGGCGGTGCTAGGTGAAGCTATTCAAACGGTGATGCGCCGTTATGATATTCCTGAGCCATACGAAAAATTGAAAGCACTTACCCGTGGCAAAGACGGTATCGATCAAGCAGCTTTAGAGGTGTTTATCGAGAACTTAGAGGTACCAGCAGATGTGAAAGTTGAGTTGAAGAAACTTACTCCTGCAAACTATATTGGCTTGGCCGCTGACTTAGCCAAAGACTAATGTCTGATCCTGTTCGCCTTTCTAAACTAATGTCGCAGCGTGGGCTTTGCTCGCGCCGCGAAGCCGACAAGCTGATTGAGCAAGGCTTAGTGAGAGTAAACGGCGAGTTAGTGAACACACTCGGGGTTAAGTTCCCTGAAGATGTAAAGATTGAACTAACCCAGCGCGCGCAAGCGATGCAGAATGAGCGCGTGACTATAATGATCAATAAGCCAGTCGGCTATGTTTCGGGGCAGGCTGAGGATGATTACATTCCAGCTGTGCGATTAATCACTCAAGAAGCGCATTCTGAAACAGACCAAACGCGTTTACAGTTAAAGCCTGCGCACTTCAAAGGCCTAGCTCCGGCAGGGCGTTTAGACATTGATTCACAAGGGCTGCTTATTCTTACTCAAGATGGGCGCATCGCAAAGCAATTAATTGGCGAGAACACTGAGCTAGAAAAAGAGTATTTGGTACGAGTAGACGTAGATGTTAGCGATGAGCAAATTGAGCAGCTTACCTTTGGTCTCGAACTTGACGGCAAGCCACTCAAACGCGCCAAGGTAAGGCAGCTTAATTCAGAGCAATTACAAATCATCTTACGCGAAGGCAAGAAGCGTCAAATTCGCCGCATGTGTGAAGCCGTAGGTTTGCATGTTAGTGGTTTAAAGCGAGTACGCGTTGGCGAGCTGCGCCTAGGTAAACTCGAAGAAGGCCAATGGCGTTATGTTCTGCCCGAGGAATTTCGACATCGTGATGCGCGCAAGCCAGAACGCACACCATCAGGCAAGCCGGTTGCTAGAGAAGATAGGGTTCCTCCACGTAGGCCAAAAATCAAAGGGAAGAGCCTTTACGGACAAGGCGCAAAGCG
>CAKZRZ010000205.1 GCA_937918955.1 uncultured Arenicella sp. | reverse complement strand
TAATCGTGCGATAAATCTGATGTCCAAACGTGGGAGGCAAATTCGCCCTCATTGAGATTAATATGAATATCAATCTCTTCTTCAACGAACACAGCTTTCCCCGCTTCTTCGGTGTAACTCTTAGCTGGCTCGCCACGCTCGATCAAAGAAACGTCGCCTATATGAATATCAACCTTAGTCATATCTAGTTGCTCGATTGGTGATTTTCCTAGGGCCATCAAAATACGCCCCCAGTTTGGATCACTTGCAAATAAGGCCGTTTTCACTAATGGAGAATGAGCAATGGTATAAGCGACTGCGGCACAATCGGCTTCGCTTGAACCACCACTTACAGCGATTTTAATAAATTTAGTAGCGCCTTCACCGTCACGAATAATGGCGGTAGCTAGTTCGATCAGAACAGACTCAAGCTCTGAGTAAAAGATCTCTAAGTCGCTGCCATTGAGTGCTTCAGCTTGCGCTTTACCGGTCGCGGCAAGTACTAGAGCATCATTAGTAGACGTGTCGCTATCGACCGTAATCCGATTAAAACTTGCTGCCGTTCCGCGAGCTAGCAAGCCATCTAAAATGTCCTTGCTTATCTTCGCATCGGTGGCAACGTAGGCCAGCATGGTCGCCATATTTGGGCAGATCATGCCTGAACCTTTGCTGATACCACTAATGGTAATCGTGTCATCGCCAATTTTAAATCGACGAGATACAGCTTTCGGAACTGTATCGGTGGTCATAATTGCTTTTGCCGCCGCTAACCAATTGTCTTCATTAAGCTTAAAACTGGCTGCGACAATTCCTGAAGTAAACGCGCTCATATTGAGTTGTTCACCAATTACACCGGTTGAGAATGGTAAAACTTGTTCAGTATCAACTCCCAATTGTGTCGCTAATTCAAAGCAGGTCTGCACTGCATTAAGCATGCCTTGTTCACCGGTAACTGCATTGGCGTTACCAGAATTAATCAACAAAGCTCTAGTCGCTTTTTTAGCCATGTGCTCTTTGGCCAAGGTTACTGGCGCCGCACAGCATTTGTTTTGTGTAAAGACCGCGGAAACCGCACTGCCCTCACTCAATGACATGATCAAAAGATCATCACGACCGACATATCGAATGCCAGCGGCACTGGTTGCTAACTCTACACCTGTAACAGGCAACAATGCGCCCGGCTCTTTTAAACCTACTGCCATAACCTTCTTACCACTGCTATCTGCAAACTTACTTTAGTTTACCGTGACACTGCTTGTACTTTTTACCAGAACCACAAGGGCACGGTTCGTTGCGACCAACTTTAGGCTGATTACGCACGAAAGTTGCGCGCTCCGGCTCTGAGGCGGGTTCAGGTTCGCCTTGCGGCGCCGAGGCATCTGCATGCTGCAACTCAAGGCCTTCTTGAGAGGCTTCTTGTTGACGGCGTTCTAGTTCATCAACTTCCGACTCTTCTCGGAGTTGAACCTTAGCTAAAATCGTAACGACTTCTGTCTTAACGCGGTCAAGCATCGACGTGAACATCTCAAAAGCTTCGCGTTTATATTCCTGCTTAGGGTTTTTCTGAGCATAACCACGCAGGCCAATACCTTGTCGCAGATAGTCCATCTCAGCAAGATGCTCTTTCCATTGAGTGTCCAAGGTCTGCAGCATGATTACTTTTTCAAGATGCCTAATGATCTCCGGGCCATATTGCTCTTCTTTCGCTTTATAGGCCGCATCTACTTGCTCCAATATACGATCTCGAAGCGTCTCTTCATACAGAGACTTATCTTCTTCTAACCACTTAACAACGGGCAGCTCTACGCCAAACTCCAAACGCAAATCATCTTCAAGCTGATCTACGTCCCACTGCTCAGGAAGGCTCTGAGGAGGGATGGTTCGGTCAACTATTTCGTCAACCACCTCTTCGCGCATTGATTCGATATTCTCTGACACATCATCGGTAGACATCAACTCATTACGCTCTGAGTAAACCAGCTTGCGTTGCTCGTTAGCCACATCATCATATTCAAGCAGTTGCTTACGAATATCAAAGTTGTGGCCTTCTACTTTACGTTGAGCGTTTTCGATTACGCGCGACACAAGGCGACTTTCAATCGCTTCGCCTTCTTCCATGCCTACTTTTTGCATCATATTTGAGATGCGTTCACTACCGAAAATACGCATTAAAGAGTCGTCCATCGAAAGGAAGAAACGTGTTTCGCCAGCATCACCTTGACGACCAGATCGCCCTCGCAACTGATTATCAATGCGTCGAGATTCATGGCGTTCGGTGCCAATCACATACAATCCGCCCTTCTCTAAGACTTCGTCATGCTCTTTTTGCCATTCAGCTTTCAACTGCTCTTTATCAGCACCCATCGGCGCTTCAGAGAGTCGCATCTCTAAATTACCACCCAGCACAATATCGGTACCACGACCAGCCATGTTGGTTGCAATAGTCACAGCACCAGCACGGCCCGCTTTGGCAATAACCATTGCCTCTCGATCATGGTGTTTAGCATTCAAAACTTCATGAGCTATTTTTTTCTTTTTGAATTCGTTCGACAATAACTCTGAGACCTCGATCGACGCGGTACCGAGCAATACTGGCTGCCCTAGTTCATGACGCTCTCGAACATCTTCGACAATCGCATCGAATTTTTCTTGTTGAGTACGATAGATCACATCAGCTTGATCGAGCCGCACCATTTTGGTGTTCGTTGGAATCACTACAACTTCAAGGCTATAGATCTCCATGAACTCAACAGCTTCGGTATCGGCTGTGCCGGTCATACCTGAAAGCTTGTCGTATAGACGGAAGTAGTTTTGGAACGTAATCGCCGCGAGCGTCTGGTTTTCGCGCTGAATTTCGACTTTCTCCTTGGCTTCAATCGCTTGATGCAAGCCATCAGACCAACGACGCCCCGACATCATGCGGCCGGTAAATTCATCAACGATAACAATTTCATTATCTTGAACTACATAATCAACATCACGATTAAATAGCGTGTGAGCACGAATTGCAGCATAAAGGTGGTGTAAAAGAGTAATGCTGCCAACATCATAAAGACTGGAATCTTCTGACAATAAGCCAATGCGAACCATTAGCTTCTCAGCTTTTTCATGGCCAGCCTCAGTCAAATAGGCCTGTTTAGATTTCTCATCAACAGTGTAGTCGCCTTCACCATCTTCCTCTTCTTGACGAACAAGTTGCGGCACAATTACATCAATCTTGCTGTAGACCTCTGCCGCTGTGTCTGCAGGGCCAGAGATAATAAGTGGCGTTCGAGCTTCGTCAATCAGAATAGAGTCAACCTCGTCGACAATCGCAAAACTTAAATCACGCTGTGCTTTCTGATCGGCCGAGAACGCCATATTGTCGCGCAAATAATCGAAACCAAACTCGTTGTTAGTTCCGTAAACAATGTCATTGTTATAGGCTGCCTGCTTTACGTCTTGCGCTTGACCAGAGCCGATGACGCCAACGGTTAAGCCCATAAAGTTATACACTTTGGCCATCCATTGAGCATCTCGCGACGCAAGGTAATCATTTACCGTGACGACATGCACGCTACCCGTAAGTGCATTTAGGTAAGCTGGTAATGTGGCCATGAGAGTTTTACCCTCACCGGTTTTCATCTCAGAAATTTGGCCTTTATGTAAAACCATTCCGCCGATTAACTGAACATCGTAATGGCGCATACCCAAAACTCGAACAGACGCCTCACGCATTGCCGCAAAAGCCTCGTTCAATATACTGTCGAGCGATTCACCTTTTTCGATACGCTCTCGGAATTCGACCGTTTTCGCCTGTAACTCTGCATCGCTCAAACTTTGAAACGATGATTCTAAGTCATTGATTTTTTTGACTCGTTTCGACATTTGACGAACCAAACGATCATTACGACTTCCAAATATTTTCTTTAACACGGTTGAACCTAAGTATTGTTATGTCATAGGCGAACAGAAAGCCCTGAACGCTATGGGTTTAGACATGGTTTTGCCAAATATCATTCAAGTATAAGGCTTTAAAGTTAAATTCCAAGATACCTTTACACATAAGAGAGGCAGTATATCGAGAAAAGGATTTTAGATGATAGATGTTGCTTCCAAGACGCAAGAAAGGGGCGCGAGCGCCCCTTTATCGATCAATAAAAATGCGCAAATAATTACGACTTTTTATACAGATACCTTACGGGATTGATACTGCGCTTATTCTTGGCAACTTCGAAGTGAACATGTGGCCCTGTTGAAAGCCCTGTTGAGCCAATCTCGGCAATCGCTTGACCTTTCACAACAGTTTCACCAACAGCAACTAAATTCTTGCGATTATGGCTGTACAGAGTTGTATAACCGTCACCATGATCCAACTCGATCACCCAGCCATAGGTACTCGCTTTTTTTGAGCGAATAACAACGCCATCAGCAACAGCTAAAACTGAAGCGCCTAACTTTCCGGGAATATCGACACCTCTATGGAATTGTTTTTTGCCAGAAATGGGATGTAAACGCGAACCGAAATTGGATGACACCCATCCTCCTTCTACAGGCCAGCCAGCCGGCGTTTGCTTTGTCTCGAGACTGCTTCTAGAAAGAAGAAAATCAACTGCGGCAATTTCAGACTCTCTCAGAGAGAGCTCTTTTTCAATTGCGACAATCGCATTCTCGATATCAATTTGCTCTGAGTCAACCGCATCTACATCGGCAACACCACCAATTGGAGGGTCTTGTTCAAACTGGAAGTCTTCTAAATCTATTCCAGACTTCTCAGCAATTCTTTGCTCAACCGCATGTATGCGAGATACTTGTGCCTGTAGACTGCCAACTCGGCGACCAAGAACATCCATATGCTTTCTAACGTAGTCGCGGGTTTTTAGCATTTCTTGTTGCTGTTCGTTAACCCTAGTTTCTACCGCTATTCGGTACTCAGGGTCAACAAAGGGGTTTAAAGAGCGGTCAATCGCTGACACTACCCAGTAGCTAGCCAAACCTAGACATACAGGCAGAGCAACCAATAAACCTAAGCCAGTCAAAAACAGCTTGTGCCCTGAAAGGCAAAGCGCACCATTTTTTGACGTATTGTCTTTTAACAGAATAATTTTCAAAATAAACCCAATATTATTTTCAGCTTAGAATGTTATATTTCATCAATGCCTAAACCCATAAAGCCAACTTCTAAGACACCAAAAAAGCAACTTGCTAACAGCTTGAGCAATTCTTTACGTCTAAAGTCTCCGCAAGACATTACGCGCAAACAAAACGTTGCAAACATCCTAGAGCGCTTACCGTTTCTTCGACAGTTAAACGCCTTACAAAATCAACTAATAAGTGTCACACCTGCGTGGCAAAAATGGCTTAACCAAGTTGATAATAAAGTCATAAGCCAGTTCGCCGCTCTTGCAAGCCTGGATGGTGAGACGCTCTATATTAACTGCACACGCACAAGCGCAGCAACGTTAATCAAACACCAACAAGGTAGTTTGTTAGAACATTTTCACAAATCAGGCTTCGAACACATAAAAAGTATTCAAACTCAAATGCAGTTAGAGCAAACAAACGCTCTCAAAGCTGCAACTAAAGAATCACTTGCAGACCAATCTCAAAGCGATTCTTTATTGAGTTCTAAATGGAAAAAACCATCAGAGTCGTCACTTAAATCTATCGAAGCAGCAACACAAAGCACTAAAAATGAGCAACTTGCCGCTTCGCTTCAGCGTTTGGCAGACACATTAAAAAAAGCCACCTAAAAAATCAACGCCGCTAGCTTCTCAGCAGCGCTGAAATTCGAGTGGCTTTTAGCTTAAGCGTCGGCCAAATGCATGAACGCAATCGGGGCTTCGGCTGGGTCATCATAGGTGACCAATTCCCAAGCGTCCGGCTGCGCTATCAATGCTCTTAACAGTTTATTGTTAAGTGCATGTCCAGATTTGTAGGCACTGAATGAGCCAATCAGTTGATGGCCTAATAAATATAGGTCACCAATTGCATCTAAAATTTTATGCTTGACGAACTCATCTTCGTAGCGAAGACCGTCGTCATTCAATATTGTGTAGGA
>CAKZRZ010000204.1 GCA_937918955.1 uncultured Arenicella sp. | reverse complement strand
TTCGTGTAGTTGCTCGGCGAACAAAGGTGATCCCCATGCTATAGGGCAAGTGGCTTGTGCTGTCAAAGCCGCGTTTGTTCTAATTAGCCCCTTTATCATTAGTAAATAGGTGCATATAGCATTGTTGATTACTACCGGGCTCCACCAAGAAAAGTGCTCCTTTTCTACTAAGGCCTTTTGATACAATCGCAGTCCAAAACTCTGTGGTAGATAAACAATATCATCGTCTAGTCTGATATAAAAGGCATCCGGGTCTCTAGCGTGCTTGAAAAACTTATTTATTGATTTATTAGTTCCGTCTACATCTGGCTCGTTCACTACGTGTACCTTTGGGTAGCTATTGGCTAACTTATTGATGTAGGCTCTATCTTCCTTTTTACGACAATTATCCCATAGATACCATTCATCAATAAAGTTATCCTGTAGAATATAAGTTGCTAGGATTTCAAGGTATCTCTGCCTGCTCGCAGGAGTAACGACTATAATTTTATGACGTTTCTCAGTCGATTTTGTCGAGATCATCTTTTCACCTCGTTAACCCTTCAAATAACTTTAAGGCTCTAGCGACTGCTTGATCCATATTGTAGTAGCGATAGTCTGCAAGCCTTCCTGCGAATAGAACCGTTTTCAGTTTTGCTGCTTCCTTCTGATATAGCTTTAATCGTTCCTCATTCTCATCTCGAGGAATTGGGTAATAGGGTTCGTTCTTACTTGGATCGTACACCTCAGGATACTCGTATGCCACGGTAGTGTAAGGTAGGAAGTTCTGGCCGGTAAGATACTTGAATTCTGTAATACGGGTGAAAAGATACTCGTTCGGATAGTTCACTTGGCCCACTTCTTGGAACCAAGGCTGTGGATAGTTCTCAAAACGAAAGCTTAAAGAGCGATATGGTAAAGGACCGTGAAGGTGGTTAAAGAATTCGTCTATCCGACCAGTAAAGATAAGGCGGTTGAAGGAAATCTCACCTTCTATTTCCTTCCAATTAGCCCCAAGAAGAATAGATATGTTTGGATGCTGGAGCATCCGCCTAAATAGTGCGGTGTAGCCTTTCTTTGGCATGACTTGATAGGGGTCTTGGAAATATCGTTGATCATAACTTACTAATATGGGTACCCGTCCTGTAACTGATGGAGAGAGATCTTCAGGTCTGAGCCCCCACTGCTTAAGAGTGTAACCTTCGAAGACGTTTCTGTAAATATAGTCTGCTAGAAAGCTGAGGTCGGGATCTTGGATCTCTTTGAGCTTAAGAATAGGAATACGAGATCCGTAACCAAAATGAGTGATAAGCTTCTCTTCGAGTTTTTCAGCAAGCTTTTGGGAAAAGAGCATCCTTATGGAAGCTAAACTGAAGGGTATAGGAATCGGTTTGCCCTCTATCACTGCCTGTACTCGATGGTAATAAGGGTACCACTCGGTGAACCGAGAAAGATAGTCAAAAACTCTTTTGCTACTCGTATGGAAAATATGAGGGCCGTAACGATGGATTAAAACACCATACTCATCGTATTCGTCATAGGCATTTCCTCCAATGTGTAAGCGACGATCTACTATTAAGACTTTTTTGTCAAACTCATTAGCGATGCGCTCTGCTAAAACAGCACCAGTGAAGCCGGCACCTACGATAAGATAATCTACTATCATAACCCCTACCTCTATCTCATCTGGCATTGTGAAGCAATAACAGGAAGTAAACGTCTCCTAACAAGATAGAGAACCAGTGCTGACGTGACAAACGTCTCTGTAATCAATACCGCCCAAGCCATACCTAGATACGAAAACCGTGGCACAAGAAGAGTTGCCAATAATATATTCAGAAGACCTGCAATTAAGACAATGATGTTGAACGCTCGCTCCAAACCTAATGGAAACATCCACTGGATACCTAAAACATTGCTTACAGCGATAATGGGAATCGTGAAAGAAAGAATTTGCAGCACAGGTATTGCCGCATCGAATTCCTCCCCTAAGAACATCCTCACAACTAGGGGAGCTGACAACCATGATCCGGCACCTAAAGCTAGACCTAAACACCCGATGTTAATGAAGCATGTCCAAAAGAAACTTGTCATTTCTTCAGCTGAAAGTTGCGTCAAGCGACTCATTCTTGGGTACAAAGCTCGACTCAACGGTGAGATAAGCCCTACGAAAGCCCTATTAATCTTTTCTCCAACTGCGTAATATCCTACCATTTTTGAGGGTATAAATAATCCCAAAATAAAGACGTTACTCGTCGTATAAATACTTGTCGCAGCCCAACCAAAAAACATACTACTTCCGGAGCGAAGATACTCTATAGTTCTCTTAAGGTTCGGTCTGTGCCAAGGAACTTCACGGTAGACTATGTACATACAAATAGAATTGACCAAGAGATGACCCATACCATACAAGACAAGAACTTTCCAAGCGCTATTTGCATCTTTGACTCCGAGAAGGAGAGAAATGAATACTAGAACCTTTGAGCCTACCTCTAAACTAGCTATCAGGCGCATCCTTTCTAGACCTTGGAAGTACCAAATGGGATTGAAAGCAAAAATCAAGGCTTGTAACAGCCCTGCCCATAAAATTTCGGGACGTTCTTTAAATAAGGGAAGATGTGGAGCGATAAGGAGGAAAACCCCTAATCCAAGAATAGACAGGACAATTTTTGCCCCTAACACTCCAGATACAATTTCTGCCTGCTTACTTGGTATATCTCGATTTCGAGCAATTTGGCGGGTAGCAGAAAACCCAAAACCAAACTCGATTAACATAGAGAAATACGCGCTAAAAGCCTGAGTAAAAGCGAGAATACCCAACTCTTCCGCTCCCAGAACACGGGCTAGATACACATTGTTAAGGATGGGGAAAACATAGTTGGCAAGATGTACTCCGTAGAGAGCCAGTATATTTTGAAACAAATCTTTGCGAAAGAGGCGGTATAAGTAATTCATTGTGTCGTGAGAAAGCATTACATTAAAGAAACTGCATCCAAACTTTTTACTTTTGCAACCTGAATTCTCTCATAATAGAAGAGAAAGTATGTATACTACTGAACTCTACAACGTCTCAATATTACTATACTACCCGATTTTTGTCAAGCAGCACATTTGAGTGTCTATTATATGAGCAGTTGCGGTTGCTTAGGGCAGGACAAGCAACATGCCTCTCGCACTGCGCCCCGCGCACCTATGCAGCATCAGCTTAGTCAACATCCCGTTCGGCGCCTTGGAGCCGCGCACTGTCCGCGATCGCGTGTGTATCCGTCGCCTGCTCCGTCCGATTGTTCCTCTTCGTCACCCTCTCCATCCGCCGAAACACACGAAATCCTTCCCAATCCTTGCTCAAACGTAGCACTAGGTCGCGCAGACGCATGAGGTCTTCATACCCTTACGCACACTGACGTTCGGGAAGCCACTGCCATCGCGCGACCAACCGTCACTTGCCATCGGCAGCCATTTCATCCACGGCCTAGAGCCTGTTTTGTACGTTCGAGCATAACGATTATAGATCGATTCAGTATGAGCATCGCAACGGCCGGCACATGTACTTCCGCCAAGTCTCCGGCCACTGCTCATTATCGCGCACCAGCCAGCGAACGCGCGCCATCCAAGCGACGCGTTACTCATCGACCCAGCGGCGCAGCAGCAGCACGAAGCTGCGGTTGGCGTCTGACCAGTTAAAACCCTCCAACCGGATGCCATGGACGTGGGTGTCGGCCGTCGGTTGGTTGTTCTCCCGTGTTGCCTTGCTCGACGAACGCCACGTCGACGGACTCGCCCGTGACGGCGTGAACCGGTTCCGCCAACGCGGCGACCGGCGCGTGTTCCGGTTCGTTGGCGGGCGCGATGACCACGGCCAGCACCTAGCCCAGCGGATCAACCGCCACGTGGACCGTGCTCCCCGTGCGGTGTTGCTGCCCGTCATCGCCAGCACGCGCGCCACGTTCCGGCGTCGATGTATTGTGTACGCGGCAACGATCGCCGCGCCCGGCGCGGATGCGCGTCCTTCGATGGCACGCACCAGCGCGCGTAGGCCATAGACGAGCGTCGACCGCTCCGGCCTTCAGCCAGCGCCGGGGATGCTGCGAGATGGTGGAGCACGGCGGCAGATCGGTGAGTAGAGACGTTGCATTGCAACGTCTCTATGCCCGTGCGGACGATCCAGCGCAATCCGTTCACGACCTCCCGCAGCGCGACCACGCGCTGCGGGGCGTCGTCAATCATGAAGGTCGGTCATGAAGGTCAAGGAAGGAGCGACGATGGCCCACGCCTCGTTGCTTCTATCGGCTTGGAGAGGGTTGGTATGTCATGCTGAACGCATCCCACGTTTATCTCTGAAGTGCATAACAGACTCTAAACGCCAATCAGGTGCATGCAGACTCGGGCTTTGTCTTACACCGATGGTGAGTCACAGTTTCTCCGCGCGAGTAGGTCAGTGCCACCTGCCCTCCGTCCGCGTCTCAGAAATTGGAAGGAATGACTGCCCATTTTAGACGGCTCGCGAAATGCACCTGCGCTTCGACGGGGCGCAGCAAACCTGCTATGTAACTGAATACTTCAGCACCAGCAAGGTATTCTCCCAACCGGTCTTCAATC
>CAKZRZ010000203.1 GCA_937918955.1 uncultured Arenicella sp. | reverse complement strand
GCTCATAGCCTAATTCAGAAAATGCAGAATGAACCGCTTGGCGCTTAGCCAAAGTATCACCGTGATGTAAGAAGGGAAAACGATGAAGGTTGACCACATTATCGTATTCCTTGAGCAATAAGTGAGCTTTGTAAAAATCACTTAAATAGTCAACCGCATCAATTTTTTTCAATGACTCATGCGAATGACTGTGGTTAGCAAGATGAAATCCCGCGTCGGTGTACTGTTGCAATCGCCGCTTTCCATCGGCGCCGACATTCCCAGTGGTAACGAAAAAATATGCATCTGGCACATTTGCATCTTTGAGATGCTTGATGATCATGTTGGTTTTTTCTGTGCCACTAATCCATGAACTACCTGACAATGGCGCATCGTCAAATGTGAGCGCTATCTCGCCGGCTGAGGCTGACGCTGCATTAAAAACAATAGTAATCAGCAACAATCGACCAAGGTTGTAACACTGTTTGAAATTTCTCATAGCGACGCTCTTTCGTTAAGTTCAAATTAGGTCATCACTATATCGCTCGCGCACAAGCTTTAAGTGTGGATTCTATGAAGTTACTGCGAACAATTACTAGAACAGAAAAGGGCGCCAACCGAAAATTCGGCCAGCGCCCAGGAGACTCCCTTACGGGATGGGGGGATGAAACTAGGTATTAATAACTGAGCTTATTTGTCGCGTTCTTTTTCTTCAGCGTCAATTTGCTTTTGAATTTCTTCAAGCATTTTTCGCTCTTCGGCGCTGAGTTGCGCTTTCTCAGCCTCAGACATTTGAGATAGTAATTTTGGCGCTACCTTTAGCTCACCTGTCACCGGATCGGTGTAAGTTTTTAAGGCGGTGTCATCCTCTATTTGCGCTATAGCAAAGCTCGCCGTAAGAGCCAATACAGCCGCAATAGAAGTGCTTAGAAGAGTTTTGCTTAAATGTTTAGTAGGGTTCATTTTGTAATCCTCGTTCAAATTTACAGATCGTTAAATCACCGGCACCTAACGTAGGGTAGAGCCTGTCAATGATTCAACGATTTGCAGTGTAGGAGTGAAAATTTGGAATTACATTAAACCTAAAGACGAGGTAATCGATAATTCACCAAGCTTAATTCAGTTTTATAGATTAAAAGATGGCAATGCGCTCTCTAACGGCGACATGCAAAGGCGATGGGCATAAAAAAGGCTCAGGAGCAAAAATGGTAATGTCGAGGTTTGTTGCTTTTTTGTAACTGACACCCATGAGATTGGAAACACGAATGAGTAGCGCACATCTATTTACCTTCTAACTCGAAACTAATAGAAATTGCGAAATTTCGGTAAATTTACCTCACTTTTCTGAAACCATTCCGAGCTTTTGTGCATCTTAGTATGTAAGAAAGCAGTTAAAAACAATAAATTTACTGTGTTAGCTAATAAGAGAGGGTTTGAGTAGACGCTCTCAGTAAGCTTTTGTAGGCACCTGTTTCAATAGGGATGCCCCGATCACTGTTAGAGACAGTGCGTGCGTGGAATCCGTTTTGCTTAAATTTCTAGTAAGTTAAGGAAAGCGGGCACGTACTGAAACCACCTCTTTTCCGTCACGTGGAAATTACAGGTGCCTGCAAATTAAACTTGGCCACCGGTTTGTCGGTCTAAAGAATGACCATCAAGATGAGCCGTACAATTTAGGGTAATAACCTGATGATCTTCTCGATCAATCATCGTTACCGAGGTATTTCCCCAATGCGCTGGCAGATAGATACCATCGGGTAGCGACGCGTGATTCGCAATTAAGGCACGACACATGAATCCGTGTGTCACGGCGATTATATCCGCGTCAGTATCTTTAGCGGCATTTAGAAGGTTTTGCCAAACCTCGCCCGCGCGATGATTAAATACACTCCAGCTCTCTCCATTTACAGGCTCATAATCTAAGGCAAAGGGGTCAAAGTCTAAGCTCGAATAAGGTTGTCCTCTCAGGTCACCGAAATTTCTCTCTAGTAGTAGTGGGGTCAAACTCACCTCAAGACCCAATACAGAAGCGATTGGCGCCGCAGTTTTCTGAGTGCGAAGATAATCACTGCATATAATTTTGCTCACATTGAAGTCAGCCAAACGACGAGCAAGTAGCACGGCTTGCTGTTCTCCGTTTGACGATAAAGGAGAATTCGGCTGCTGGAAAGTGCGACTTGCGTTATCAACGGTTTCGCCGTGACGGACGATAATTAAATTCATAAAGAACGTGTACGTTTGTTTAGGAAACTATGGGGACTGCTTAGGTGCATTATTCTTGATTGAAGAATTTTTTTCACTCAATAAACTATGTTGACCGCTGCTTACTATTTTTAGTCTCTTTATTCATCTCGTTTCCAGTGCTCGCTGGGCAATCGAATAACCGCCTGACTATCAATTTAGAAAAGAACTATTCGGCTCAAGTACAAGCCAGATGGTTTGTCGAGTATGAGAGCGAAGAGAAGGTGCGCAAAATTTTCTTTCATAATAGTTCAAATTTCAGTCGATCTAATCGTTGGTCGTCTATTTCGGATGCGTTTGAAATTACCAAAGATGGCGAGCATGAAGTCATCCAACGAAAAGATAAATCAGAATTCAAACGAGTCAAATTCGAGTTAACACCAAGCTATACGCACTTACCAAAAAATTACGCGCCCTTCTCACCTTTCTCCGATGGAGGTATGGCGATTCATACTGGTCGTTTCTTCGCTTGCGACAATGCTTGCGATCAGAAAGCACAGAACATGAATATGTCGCTTTCAGTCCCTAAAGATCAACACATTATTCTTGATGGTCAAATTTACTACAACAGTGCTAGGTGGAAGGACGGTTCAAATGGACGCTCGATTTATATTGGACAACAAGAGCCTCTTGAGACTGCTGGGACTTTTTCATTGATCGACCAAGGTTTACCGGCTGAAATAAAAGATTCTTTCGATCGAGACATACCAAAACTAATGGGCTATTTTGAAAGAAATCTGGGGTCACTTCTAGCTAAAGAGAAACCAACATTATTTGCCTCATATGCAAACATTGAAGGAACATCAACTCAGGGAGGCACTCTACCCAACCAGGTTTTTATGCATTGGAATCACAACGATCTTAATAAAAAATTTACGATGAAACGTTTATACTAAAAACACTGTTTTTTTTCGCTCACGAGATTGCACATCTATTCCAGCTTAGTGCAACGATTCCTTCATCAAATACCGAGGCGTGGATCCACGAAGGTAGCGCCGACTTTTTAGCCTTGGAAGCACTAACGGCAATATACCCTGAAACGAAAAAATTCATAGAAGAGAAAAAGCTAGACTCACAAAACCGATGCAAAATCTCTTTAAGTAATCATGCACTTAGTGAAGCATCAGCCAAAAGAGATTTCAAAGCGCACTATCATTGCGGACTATTGATTCATCAACGCATCGCCCAAAAAATAGCTTTCACTGTTGAACACACCAGTTTAAGCGAACTATGGCAAGCCTATCGACATGAAGTTCAGTCTGGCAAAGCGGCAGGACAAGAGACTTTTCTAGATGTTCTAAGCCATTACTCAAGTGATGATTTTTCCAAGAAAGTTGGAGTGTTCATCAGCACTAAACACTCCAATCCACAGCGTGCCTTAGATCAACTAGCCGAATAACAAGCGAATGCATTTTTTAGAACAGCATTTTCTTTGGTCTGTTGGCTTAGCCCTTGCTACTCATGGCCTCCTTGCACTGCTGTGGTCCGAATTCAATACCAAACAAAACACGGTGGCAAGAGGAACCTTCTGGATCAACAAAGTAAAGGGGAAACTAATTTGCAGTTTTGTAATTCATGATGGTAAAGCATCGAGCTTTAACTGCGCTGAGCCAGAGAGAAACCCATTTATTGACTCAAACGGCTCAATCAAAAACTCAGATCATGTAGATTGGTAAATACACCTAGTCACATGAGGTTACAGTCCGCAAACTCTACTCTAAGAATCATTATCCCTCTATCGACTCTCTTAGAATCACAGAAGCAGTGAATTGGCAATCTTAGCTCTTGCGCGAACGAGTTGTGTCGCCGCTCGCTAAACAAGGTCAACTTACCCAGGTTTGTCAGCTTGGTTTTTGGGCGCAATTCCAATAGAAAAACCGCCTGGTCCATAGACAGAGCTTGAAGCCAGGCCCATGATTCCAAAGAAAACCTTTACTTTATGCTGCTTTGCTACCTTCTGAAGTTTTTTGATCTGACTTAATCCATATAAATCAGCAAGGTCACCAGCGTAGCTAATATTTACCACCGGCGCAAACAAACCATCTTTAATTCTGTCAATCGCGTATTCCACCAGCTGATCTAATGCATTCTCAAAACCACGCTTTGTTGATATTGGCGTAACCACATCATTACAAATTTCGACGATCGGAATTAAGCCAGCCGTTTTCCCAATTAACGCAGCCCCGATGCCCACAGTCTTAACACCTTTCTCAATTGACCGCTTACGGGTATATAAAAGGTCCCGTACGATCACATACGTTTTTACGAGCTTAGTAAATTTATCAATCGCTTTTGTATAGTCTTGGAGGTCTGTGCCCTTATTAAGCAAAAGGTCGCCGTAAATCGCGACAAGACCTTGGCCGGCTATAGTAGTACCCGTGTTTAAAGTTGTCATTCTGAACGGGGTTTCAATACCTAATTTAGCTCGTACCTCTCTAGCCTTCTTCGCAATTTGCACCTCTACATCGGCAAAATTGTCATAGATCGGGCTAGTAGTCTTTGAAAGCGATTGACAGATAGCAAAGTCAGAGTACGGCACTACTCGAGTCAATATAAATTCTTGAATTTGCTCTGAACTGGGTGGCGCCGTAGAGATCTCAGACTTAATCGAGAGAGATCCACTGGTATAAATATCGATGAGGCCACTTTCATCGATATTATCCGGTTGCGGTACACCATTGATATTGATGGTCACAGGCAAAACTTCTATTGGTCTAGCTTTAATAAGCGACTCGGGCAATGCCGCAACAGAATCGATAATTACAGTGTATTTCATGATGTAGTGCCTAAAAATGTAAATGTGTTCTTTGCTAACAAGAGCTCATTATTCACTCTACTATAAACTGAAGCCACATCAAAGAAGGAGATATCTTCGAGAGAGCACACGAAGGCTTTTTCTTCCGTTTTACTCTAAAGGGTTTAGCCTTCTTCTAGAAACGCCATTCACTTAAATTCGGGAACCGCCGGCCTTAATTTATATCAGCGAGAGAATGCTAAAAAACAATCCGACGCGGAAAGTTCGAATCATAAACTGATAACACAACTGTAACCACTCAAGCTCTTTATTTTTTTGATGTAGACAAAGTCTGCGCCCATCAAAGCAAGAACCGGCGCGCCAATTTGACATTATATTCAGCTCGCTACTCGATCATTCAAAAATTTTCTGCTCAATTGGCAAAGCCAGCATGCACTTAGCGATGTCATTTGCATGTCACACAACTATTAGATTATTTTGGCTTTCCCTACAACCTAGAATGATCAACCCAGATCCCTCAAAAAATGAAACCAAAATCAATTAATCTTTATTGTGCTCTGAGCCTTGCGGTCGCGAGCGCTTATAGCCATAACGTTTTGGCGGTTAGTATCAACGAAGTACGAATCGACCAACCAAGTACTGACACTGACGAATATTTTGAACTTAAAGGCTTACCAAACGAGTCACTAGACGGCCTTAGCTATATTGTACTCGGCGATGGTGCAGGCGGTAGCGGCACTATCGAGAGTGTCACTAGCCTTGATGGGCTAAGCCTCGATGCTAATGGCATATTTTTTGCCGCTAAAGCTAGCTTCACACTCGGCACTCCTGATTTAACCACTAATTTCAGTTTTGAAAACAGCGACAACGTGACGCATCTTTTGGTCGAGAATTTCACAGGCGCAAATGGTGACGATCTTGATACGGACGACGACGGCGTGCTCGATAATCCACCTTTTAGCAGTGTCGTAGATTCAATTGCACTAAAAGAGAATGACAGCGGCGAACTGCTTTACAGCGATACTATTGTCGGGCCCGATGGCACCTTCGTACCAGGCCACAGTTTTTTATGCGCCGATGGCTGGCGTATTGGCGAATTTACTCCTGGCACTACTGACACACCTGGCGCTGAGAACACGTGTGATGATGACGGTGGAAGCGACCC
>CAKZRZ010000202.1 GCA_937918955.1 uncultured Arenicella sp. | reverse complement strand
AAAGGCTGAAGGCTCACGGCGACCTTCGAGAAGCCTTGGCTTAGCAGCCAATGAGCCGCATTGAGAGCACGCTGACCGCTCTTGCACACGCAAACTATTCTGCGGTCATTAGATAAAATAGCTTTCTGCCCACTAAGTTGATCGAGAGCTATATTCATAGTTTTTGAGGTTTTCGGGTGCTGCGAACTCGGCTCCTCAATAAACTCTAGCTCGGAGCGAACATCGAGCAATACGTCTGATTCACTGATGCTAGAAAACTCTATTATCTCTGCTTTTGTCTCTGGCTCAGGAGCACCATTAAAGTCGATTATGTTCTGGCTGTAGTCCCACAAATCTAGATACATCAACTTACCTGATAGCTGGGCCTGATCATTAACGATCACTTTCAATGCTTCTTGAGCTTGATAGCTCGCGATAATGCCAACACTTGGTCCGGTCACGCCTGCCGTATCACAACTCGCAGCCTGAGCACTCGGGCTAGGAAAAACAGCTCTTAAGCTGGGCGCCATAGCACCGCAGAACACACCAAGATAACCATGTGTTGTCAGAACGGATGCCGTGACAAGAGGTTTAGTCTGCTTGGCGCATGTATCGCTAAGAAGGTAGCTGACAAAAAAGTTATCTGCGGCATCAATAACGACCGTTGCACTGGAAACTAGCTCGTCAACATTGCTAACACTCAAGCCCGCATTTAAGGCATTGATTTTTATTTCACTGTTCAAGGCGCTTAAACGTGCCTTCGCCGCTTCAACTTTTGACAATTGAATATCACTTTCTTGAAACAGAATCTGCCGATGCAGGTTGCTCAAACTAACCGTATCATGATCAACCAGAGTGATCTCGCCCACACCTGCTCCAGTAAGAAATAAACTGCTCGGAGAACCAAGCCCGCCTGCGCCGACTATCAGAACATGCGCCTCAGCAATAGCCTGCTGAGCATTGCCACTAAGTTGCGCTACTTTTTGTTGTCGTTGATAGCGAGTTGAGTTTTCAGACATATAAGATAGTTACAGCGTTTGGTTCAACCAAAGGTAAGTTAAAAACAAGACTCGAAACGATCTGCCAATTTTTCGATAAGCTCGAAGTCGTTCATATATTCTAGTCTTCTTCATCTACTGGGCTGTTTTTTCGGCTAAGATTACATTGTAGAGCAATCGAACTGCTAAACAAAAAAACCCGATTATAAAAACAAGTTGTGGTCCTAGATTTACCCAGAATTTAACACCCAACTTTATGCTAACATTTGCCTATGAATTTGAGCGTTACTGACCCAGCATTTCTCTTTCCCGGCATCTCCTTGCTGTTTCTTGCTTACACAAATCGTTATTTGGCCTTAGCTGGCATTGTGCGTGCCTTAAACCAAGGCATCGATGAGCAAGACATCGCCAACAGAGCCAAGCAAATTGAGTCTATTCATGTTCGCATACTACTCATAAAATACATGCAGGCATTCGGCGTCGTTGCGTTTCTATTTTGCATTTTCTCAATGCTTGCACTAATGTCGGGGCAACAGCGCAGTGGCGAAGTCTTATTTATGGGTAGCTTGGCGTCGATGAGCATATCCCTACTACTATCATTAACCGAAGTACTTAAGTCAGGCCAATCGCTGAAGCTAGAGCTCGATCGAACACATATTCGAGACAAGCGATCATAAGCCCCCTCTTTATTTCGCCTTTTAAGTTTCATAGTCTGTGTAGACTTGTACAAGCTAAATTCCAACAAATGCGAATATTCTAGAAATTGCATCACAAGGCCGACAAAATTCTAATACCGAATAGCATTGCTCGTTCGCCAGAGCCCAATAAAAAGCCGCCTTTCGGCGGCTTTTTATTGCTTAAGCTAGCTGTATTAATTTCAGATCTATACTCAAAAAGACATCCATCATTTAGAAATCATAGCTAAGCGTGACACCATACTGGCGTGGAGCTAAATAGGCCTAGTATTTTCATCAAAAGGGTTTGGAGTAACTATATTGTTTATTTCAGCCTTTCTAGCAATGACGTTAGTTGGTGTACTGTTTTTACGCGAGACCGAAGGAAAGGTTCTCGATTAGCGTTTGCTGTGAGCGTGTACTTTCATGGCCGAAACCCTAGGTAGAAGCCGAGTAGTTTTACTGTTGTCATATGAGCAACTAAGGCGATTACGTATTTATGACGCTAAGGCACCTTAAAAATAGCAAGCTAGGGAAAAAACGAGAGCGTTATGAAACCGCACCGTCGAAACCAAATTGGCGCCATGCTTCGTAAACCAAAATCGATACAGAGTTAGAGAGATTTAAACTGCGGTTATTTGGTTTCATTGGTATTAGAAGGCGCTCGTTCTCGGGTATCGAGTCCATAACTGGAGCTGGAAGACCTTCTGTTTCAGAACCGAACAAAAGTACATCGCCTTCTTGAAATTCGATGTCAGAATATCTTGTAGACCCTTTAGTTGTAATAGCAAATATACGTTCTGGTTTTACAGTATCCAAAAAGGCCCAGTAGTCTGAATGCCGAGCTACCTTAGAAAGATCGTGATAGTCCAAGCCTGCACGTCGAAGCTGCTTCTCTTCGAAGTTAAAGCCCAAGGGCTCAATCAAATGTAACTGGAAGCCTACGTTAGCTGACAATCTAATTACGTTACCCGTATTAGGAGGTATCTTTGGGTTATGGAGAACAACGTGAATCATCTTAGTAAAATCATTGTATTTAGCTCGCACTAGAATACATCAATAACTCTAAATTTCTTCACGCAATTGTTCTTAGAATCAAAAGAAGCTTTTCTCCCTTTTAAGGTTTGGGCAAAATTGTGTTCTTATAAACGAGAACGCAAATAGAAGGCTAGTTTTTCTTCACGCTGATAATCAACTCGGCCTTACTGCTGCGCCAGCGAAATGGCAATAGGTAACAATGCGTATCGAGCGAATAATCCTTGGTATTAATAGGGGTTTGAATCACCCTCGGGATGGAAATATGGAAATCAGCGCCTAATTCTCGACGAGCGTTGCCCGCGAGTGTATTGGCTATCTCTCCTACTAAGTCGCGCATGAATTCATCGCCCAATTCAAGCTCACCATGGCTCAGCAGTATTCGCTTCAAAAGAGCGCGAGGCGCTGAAACAAAAACTGTACCGACGCTTGAGCCTGATACACTGATCATGCCAGTAAAGTCCAAGCCAATTGTCGCCTCATTTTTAAGTAAGTACGGCGTACCTAACTCTAGACCAACACTTTGAGCTGAGTGCTGGTCGGCCTCAGACTGGTTAATAACACTTCTTGGCAAACCGACTGATTCGTTTAAATGATCAAAGTAGCCAATCAAGCCATCGATAAATACATCTATATACCGGCGCTCGCTCATTTGGACAACTCTATATCTATAATGCGCTCGATTGCGCTGCTTAGTTGACTCTGGGTAAATGGCTTACACAAAAAACCATTTGCACCAAGGCTTAACGCTTTGATCGCCGTGGCCTTATCAGCCAATGCTGAAATCACTAAAATATGTGTGTCGGGCGCTATCGCCATGATTCTTTCAATGGCTTCTACTCCATCTACCTCGGGCATGGTCAAATCCATAGTCACCACGTTTGGATGCTCAAGCTTGGCCATATCGATGGCCTGCTGACCATTCTCAGCACGACAGACCTTAGAAAAACGAGACAAGAGTGTGCGATTAATTTTGTTGCGAATGATCAGCGAATCATCGACTATCATCAATTTCATGAGACTAAGCGCACCGCTTCGCTTGGCACATCTGATATTTTACTACCAGCCTTGTTTGGCGTGAAGCTAAAGTCGATGATGAATTGAGTGAACTCGTTGCTTACCGATCTAATTTTAAGCTTGGCGTTCAAGGCTTTTACCTGCTGCCAAACTAAAGCTAGGCCAATGCCACGCCCCGCAGTTTGATCAACATTGTCCTGAGTTGAGATGGCATCTTTAAATGCATAACGCACTAGAGCAGTATTGCCCAAAATTTTGGCTTCGGAAGCGTCGAGTACTCCACGCTCAATCAATTCTGCCCGAATTCGCTCATAGTTAAAGCCGCGCCCGTCGTCCTCGAATAAGAAGCGGTAGTTGCCTTGCTTATCATGGCTAATAGAAACCGATATCTCGCCTAAACTAGGCTTTTTAAGTTCTAGACGCTCTCGCTCAGATTCCAGCCCATGTGCGAGAGAGTTATGTAAAAGTTGCACGGCAATTGAATAAAGCTCGGAGCTCAGATGCGCGTTCAGCGGCACATTTAAGCCTCGAAGATTAAGCCTCGCGGCAATGCCTTTTTGGGCTGCTAGCTTTTGTGTATACGCTAGCAGCTCAAACCATTTTGGGTTCTGTTGAGCGATCTCATTAAACGATTCATTTGTCGATAGCTCTAGACTATTTGCTTGTGCCGCCCACTCGCCCTGATTAAGAGATGTATTAACATAGTCGCCAAGCTTGTCGCGCACATCATTAATAAGATCGAGACTAGCGAAGCTTTGCTTAAGCTGCATGGTCAACGGTAGAAAGTCGCGGCCGGTAAGTGCCCTGCGTTTAGACTGTCTAGAAATCTCCTCTAGGGTGTTTTCAAATTTATGATGACCTTGCGCAATCATTTCGAAATTCAGTACAGAGGCATTGCCCTTCAGCTTATGCGTCTCGCGCGCAATACGAGTTAAGGTTATCTCATAATCGTCGTTAGCTTGCTTTGTGCCCTTCAATAATAAATTAATACGATCAAGGCCAGCACGACTGTCTTCGATAAACGCAGCCAAATCAGATTGATGAATCGGCAAAATTTGCGTGAGTAGCATCATCTGTTGCTCAAGCTCGTCAGCATTCAACCTGTCTTGCACCTCGAGCCGAATTTGGGAGGTCACGTCTCTCACGGTCACCAGCACTACATGCCGTGAATCATCCTGATTAAGTAACGCAAAGGAGAAATCGAGATACTTAGTTTCGGACTCGCCATCTTTCTTGGTAATTATCGCTTCTACTCGCTTGAGTGGATTAACGTCTTCGATTAGCGCGGTATCAATATGATCGCGAAAATACAACTTAGCGAAATCGAGTGCAGTACTGACGGTTTTCTGTGGAAAATAACGAGTTAAAAACCGCTCGAATTTTCGCCCTGAGACTTTGCGCGTTAAAAATATTTTCTGAAGTTGCTTAGAGTGCTGGCCACTCATCATCATATCTTGATCAAGTAGAAACACTCCCTCGTTAATAGTGCTGAGTATCTGGTCTGACTCATGTTGTTTAAGTTGTATTTCTTGATCACGCACTCGCAGCTGACCAAGAAAATGAAACAAGATTATAAAAAAGTTGATCGTCGCTAGCGTAATACCGACGACCTGAGCCGCTCGTAAGAAATTAGTCTGGCGCTCAGAAGTGGCCTTGAAAAACTCGGTTAACTCGTCCATTAAAGCAAACATTTTGAGGTTATTTGCCGCAATGAAACTAGAAGCAGGTCGAATTTCATCGTCAGATACCAATGTGTCGACCATCAGCGGATCTATCGCAGTCTCGAACTCACTCCACAAGCTGTTGGCTCGAGACAATATCGCAACGCCTTCAGGGTCACTAACGGCTGATATTGATATGGGCAAACTAGTGCTTGGAGAAACGATCGTGCCTCCACGATTAAATGCCTCTAAGTTTGCACCGAAAGTTTGATAGTGATCGCGCAATTCATCAAGCCCAGATTGGTAAACCCAAAGCTGGAGCTTTTGCGACTTAATATAAAGCGTCGCCTTAGACATCTGTTGCGTCAATGTACGTTGCCGCGCCGCCGAATTAATCAACTCTGTTTGTTCAGCAATTTTTCCAGAAGTATAGAAATTTAAAACAAGCACGCCTAGATCAAAGATTAAGAACAAGGCAATAGAAATAACTAGAAAGCGATACTTACCAAAGAGCGAACCAAACATCCTGTCCCCAAAAACCCAAGTTATGATGGGTTATAAACCCAGCGTCGTGCGGTGGACTGTATCCGACCTATGTGACCGATTGATTACAACGCACAAAGCTCTTTTAAGAAACCCGCGCTAGATTGCAGGATTACCCTACAAATTATTGAGATAGTAAAAATCGCACCTAGTTCGCACAATTTTAGACGCCCTCGTTTCAAACCACCCTTGGTCTTTTTAAAGATCTACCAATTTCGAAACAATGCACTCGTTAGGATCTTGACGGAGTTCAAAATGAGTTATTAGTCAAACGTAAGCCTAAATAAGGAGATCAATACCTTAAAAGCTGAAATTAGTGATAAAATAGCCTTTAGATTCGACAACAATATTCGTTATGCTAGTCGAAAGGGCCAATGTCGGCGCTGCCTTTTTTAATGAATCCATTTAAAGATCAAATATTAAGAAAAGTGAAAGAGAACATTCCACAGAACAAAGGCGGTATATCAACGACCAACAAGAAAAGGTTGCTACTGCTCTTCGCGCTTGTAATATTCTCGATCGGTACATGGATTGTTATTGATTCAAAGCCCACCGAGCTCGTACCTCTGAATACTCCAGCTGCTCTTCCTAGTGACGAAGCAAAAGTAACAACGGTTGTTGTCGCGTCAAAAAAGTCAGAAAAACAAAAGTCGGACGAAGACCCTTTTCAAGGGCGTGAAATTAAAGCGCAATTCTTGCAAGTTGCCGACTTATACAAACAAAACTCGCGATACCCAGCAAACTCTATCCCCGTTGTTGGTGAACGATTTGCTCAACCAGTTAAGCCCTTTGAACAAGCAGAAGTCGATACCCCCTACCCGAGCGACAAAGACGATACTGACCCAATCAGAATAAGCGCTTCGGTAGAAAAAATTGAGTATTTCGCTGGCGAGCCAATTCAAGCTAGAGTCATTATTAGCGGCGGAGACATTGATGAGTATTCTAGAATAGTAACCTTAGGTTCTATTATCAGTGTAAACGATGGGAGAGACACTGGTTTGGCCGTAAATTTTGAACGGACTAATTCCAACGAGTTTCGCTCAATCGTAGACACTAGAACCAGCGCTCCAGGGCAAATTCCCCGCGAAGCACTTTTAAAACTAACAGTAAAATTAGAAGACGGCAGAGCGCTCACGCAAACCGTGCCATTTTTCTACAACGGTTCCCCTTCAGCGAGGGTTGAGAACATTGGCAACAGTTATCTAGAAGGGCCGTTTTTAGTTATTCCATTACAGTACAACGTATTTGAAGCAGGGTATTACTTTGTTGATACCATTCTCGATAATGCCGAAACAGGGCAGCCGTTAGTGCAATTGCAAGCCGAAGGCAGACTGCAATTCGGCAATGGCGTCTTGACGCTCAGAGCCCATATTCACGCCCTAATGGATGCTGGCTCGGCCGGACCATATCGCTTAAGGGTGGTCAATACATTTCGTGCTGGCACCTTCGAAGAAACCAGAGATGTTGCTGCCACCGTTAGCCAGCCATTCGGATACGAATTAGAAGGCTTTCCGTTTTCTCAATTTGAAGATACCCCCTTTGTCGACCCAGAAGTGCAAGAACGAATCGAGTTCTTGGAACAACTGGGCGGTGAGGACGAAGAAACTAATAACTAATACAAAAATAGAAGTCGTTATTAGGTAGTTAACCCTTTTGTGGTTTTGGGTTTAAAACCGCACACATAAATATTATGACCTGAGGAGGCTTTAAATGAAAATTCTGTCAATGTTATTTTTGACGAGTGCTTTGTGCTATGCGTTACTGCAAAGCTCTGATGCCCAAGCTGAAATTGCCGGGAAAAAGATAATCTTTGTGCACGGTTTGCAAACGTCACACCTATTACAAAAAAGGGGTACTCTGACTGCAGAACAACGTAGAGCTGATGCCATCGAACAAGCGGGTATTTTTGCGCCTCACGTAGACGATTACATCACCTACTCAAGCACCGAGCGTTTACAAGGCACTGTCCAACAAGAAGTGTACAGTCAAATCAAAGCGCTAGAAGCTGCAGGAACATGCTCGCAAGGTTGCTTATTAGTGACGGCATCTACCGGCGATCTTGTGACGCGTTTTATGTTGTCCCGCTTAAATGCTTGGAATATCAATTCAAGCAAATTCAGAGTACTTGGGACCGTTGACATGGTAGGCGCTGGTGGTGGCAGCGAACTCGCTGATGTAGCGGTAAGCGTTTTAACCAGCAATAATATCTTTAGCGCGGCAGCAAGAGCTGCGATGAAAGCATGGCTAGGTGCCGACTTTAGTGGTTCTCAGCCCGCAGCGTTGGGAATATTACACGACTTGAGGCCGTCGATTGCGCGCGTCACAGCAACTTCTAACAGCTCAGTGCCACGCGTTAAAATTGCCGGTGGCGGACAAGTTGTACCATTAAACCTCACAGGTGTGTTTTTAGATGGGACCGATGATGGCGTCGTCGCCATGCACAGTGCCTGTGGTGCACGCTTCAAAGAGTCTATTGATTCATGCTCAAATAGCATACGCATTGACGGCCGACTAGCCAGTGCAAACGGCCCAAGTTGGGGTCTTTGGCACAATCAATTTCCTATTCTAATGGCCGAGAAAATGGGCCATACACAAGCCGCAACCGCTGACCCTGTCGGCCGCTTAGTGGCGATGAATAGAGGAATCAATGTCGGTGGTATTTCTATCAGCCCACGCGAGCGCCAATTTAGTACTGGACGATGGTTCTGGAAAAAGAACTTCCGTATCGTGAACTACAATGAGTCGACTCCTTTCGCGACTTTTCTTGTCAACGAAATAGACTAAGCAGTTAATAAAACTCGGAAGCCAAATCATTGTGCTTTCGAGTTTTTAGTATTTTCCAACAAGCCAAACCCTAAAGTGATGCGAAAATAGCGCGTAGAATCGTAATCCAATCTCTAAGCCAAGACTTTTGTTGAAGCACGAGGTAAAATTCGCATCCGAAGAAACCTTCTATATCTATTCGCAAGGCAAATTTACCTCTATGAAAGTACTAATTATCGGCAGCGGTGGGCGCGAACATGCGCTTGCCTGGAAAGTAGCCCAATCTGATGACGTTTCTGAGGTGTATGTTGCACCTGGCAATGCTGGCAGCGAAAGTGAACCCAAGGTTTCAAATGTAGCAATCGGCGCTGAAGACTTACCCGCTTTGGTTAAATTTGCTAAATCTAACGATATCGAACTGACAATTGTCGGCCCAGAAGCACCGCTGGTTATTGGTCTTGTCGATGCCTTCCGTGAGGCGGGATTAAAGTGCTTTGGTCCAACTGCTGGCGCCGCACAGCTTGAAGGTTCTAAAGCCTTCACCAAAGACTTTTTAGCTAAGTACAAAATTCCAACGGGCTCTTATCAGGTATTCACTAATGCCGACCAAGCGTGCGATTACATTGCGCAAGTAGGCGCGCCGATTGTAGTTAAAGCCGATGGTTTGGCAGCGGGTAAAGGCGTAATTGTGGCGCATAACGTAGCGGATGCACAAGCCGCTGCTCGCGATATGTTACTCGATAATAAGTTTGGGGATGCTGGCGCACGCGTTGTCATTGAAGAGTTTTTAGCCGGCGAAGAAGCGAGTTTTATCTGCATGGTCGATGGTGAAAATGTTTTGCCAATGGCCACTTCGCAAGATCACAAAGCGCGTGACAATGGCGACATCGGCCCGAACACTGGAGGTATGGGCGCATACTCGCCTGCACCGGTTGTAACACCGGAAATGCACGATAAGATCATGCAAACCGTAATCTTGCCAACCGTTAAAGGCATGCAATCCGAAGGTCACCCTTACACTGGTTTTCTCTACGCAGGCTTAATGATTAGCCCAGAAGGCGTACCGAAAGTTATCGAATACAACTGTCGTTTTGGTGACCCAGAGACACAACCGATCATGATGCGCTTGAAGTCTGACTTAGCCACCTTGTGTTTAGCGGCGATCGACGAAAAGCTCGATCAAGTAACGGCAGAGTGGGATTCACGCGCGGCCTTAGGCGTAGTACTTGCAGCCGGTGGTTACCCAGAAAGCTATGCTAAAGGCTCAGTAATTTCAGGTTTAGATAATTGCGATACTAATGTATGCAAAACCTTCCAAGCGGGGACGGCTCTAAATGACGGCAATATTGTTACCAGTGGCGGCCGAGTATTGTGCGTAACTGCACTGGGAGATACAGTTACTCAAGCACAAAATCTAGCATATGAATCGATCAAGAAAATCTCTTGGGATGGTATGTTTTACCGCACCGATATTGGCTACCGAGCCATCGCCCGCGAAAACAGCTAGCTGAGCGACTGTTATGAAAGCCTACTTAGATCTACTACAAGACGTTTACGACAACGGTGTCGGCAAAGATGACCGCACCGGTACCGGCACGCGCAGTGTGTTTGGTCGCCAACTTCGCTGTGACTTGTCTGAAGGCTTTCCTCTATTGACTACTAAAAAAGTCTTCTTGCGTGGCATCATTCATGAATTACTTTGGTTCATCCGCGGCGATACAAACATTAAATACTTGGTCGACAACAAAGTAGGTATTTGGAATGAATGGCCCTATCAAAATTATTTGAACAAAAGCGGCCAAGGCGACTTAGAAAAACACTCTGAGCAATGGCAAAATGGGCTCGATGCGTTCATTGAGAACATTCGCAGCGATCACGACTTTGCTATTCAATGGGGCGAATTGGGCCCCGTTTACGGTAAACAATGGCGAGACTTCTCAGGCATCGATCAAATTAAGTGGGTTATTAACGAAATTAAAACCAACCCTACTTCTCGACGCCTAATCGTATCGGCATGGAACCCTGCCGAGATCGAGGAAATGGCGAAAGCCGGTTTGCCCCCGTGCCATACTTTGTTTCAATTTTACGTGTCGCATGACAAAAAGCTGAGTTGTCAGCTGTATCAACGTAGTGCTGATTTATTCTTAGGCGTGCCCTTTAATATTGCCAGCTATGCTTTGTTAACCATGATGGTGGCACAAGTATGCGATCTAGAACTCGGTGAGTTTGTTCATGCCTTTGGTGATGTGCACATTTACAATAATCATGAAGAACAGGTTCTGGAACAGCTTTCACGCTCACCCAGCGCACTGCCTACGATGAAAATTAACCCGAGTGTTAAGAGCCTATTCGACTTCACTTTCGAGGATTTTGAGCTTCAAGACTATGTGGCTCAAAGCTCGATAAAAGCGCCGGTAGCGGTTTAACGCAAACGCTATTACCCAGAGTAAGATCTAATGGAAATTGTATTAATCGCAGCCGTTGGAGAGAACGGTGAAATGGGGCGCAACAACGAGCT
>CAKZRZ010000201.1 GCA_937918955.1 uncultured Arenicella sp. | reverse complement strand
ATGTTGGCCATTGCTTAGCATGACCGGCCTCGTTGCGATTCGCTACCTGTTTGGCTTAACACCCACACGGCTATGGTTAAGCCTCTGTCCTAGTCAGTCACAAACAGGTTCGATCAGTCTTTCTCAGTTTTACTACTCAAGCAACATCAGGTTGTTAGGTTTGCGTTGTTATCTTTGGTGATTAGTTTGTTTGATAATGGCTAGGTAATGCATCAGCCCCTTTGTGCAAAACAACCCAAACCATTCGAGCTGTTTTATTGGCAATGGCAACAATGGCTTTATGTTTTCCGCGCCGAGCCGCCACTTGTTTGGCCCAATCGCTTAATGGGTCATCAAGCTTGTTAGCCCAGCGCATTACCACTCTTGCTCCATGAATAAGCAGCAAACGAAGATAGGAGTCACCTCGTTTACTGATCGGCCCCAGCCGAGTAATTCCTCCGGTTCCATGTTGTTGTGGCACGAGCCCGAGCCAGGCTGCGAGTTGTCGAGCATTTTTAAACTGTTGGCCTTTGCCAATCGTGGCGTAAAGAGCCAAAGCGGTAATAGGGCCAATGCCTTTAATGCAAGTGAGCGCGTTTGCTATGGGGTGAAGTTGAATCAGTTTGGAGAACTGGCGATCCAACGACGTTACTTTTTTACAAAGTGCACGGTGTTCTAGATACAGATCATGTAAGGCTCTACGAGCAATAGGGGTTAACGCGTTATCCGCGTTTTCCAGTATGTCAGGGAGGTGGCGATCAAAGCTTCTAATGGTTTTGGGCATAACGATGCCATATTCGGCCAACAGCCCTCTTGTTTGATTGACGTTATCTCGACGTAAACCTTTTATGCGAGTTCGAATTCTGAGTAGGGTTTGTATATCTTGTTGCTCTAACGATTTATGCTGAACGTCGAACAAGTCTGGTCGAAAAGCGGTTTCAGCGATGGCTAGGGCATCATTCGCATCACTTTTGTTGCCTCGGCTAAATGCTTTAACGTGTTGGGCTGGAACGAGTCTTACTTTAAAACCCATTTCAGTGAAGGTGCGCGCCCAATAATGTGAGCCACCACAAGCTTCCATAACCAGCGTGGCGTCAGGGTGTTGTCGAACCGCATCTACAAACTTGGCTCTTGTTACCTTTTTATTGAATAGAACCTTGCGAGCCTTGTTTAAGCCACATAGTTGGAAAACAGATTTAGCGATATCGATACCAATTAATGTAATATTACTCATGATGAATACCTTTTAAGTTTTAGTAGACCTCCATCCTCCAAAAATAACCACTGGTTGTCAAAGAGGGTGGGAGGTATTCATCACAACATCCACTTCATCGTAGCTCAGACAAAGTCTGATGAATCTTATCGTTAGACAAAATATTCACAGAGTATAGATCCTTCGCTTCGCTCAGGATGACTGGGAGAAGGAAATCGAGTCACTGGCCAGTCAGGGCGTCATTCTAAACGCAGTGAAGAATCTATACTTCGCCAAGAACGAAGCATCAGAGGTAGGACATCAACTTCATCCTAGCTCAGACATAGTCTGATGAATCTTATCGTTAGACAAAACATTCACAGAGCATAGTTCCTTCGCTTCGCTCAGGATGGCTGGGAGACGGAAGCCAAGCCACAGGCCAGTCAGGCGTCATTCTGAACGCAGTGAAGAATCTATACTTCACCAAGAACCATGATGCTAATAGCGATACGAGTCTTCCCTAACATTTTCATGCTCGCAATAATTGGATAGTTTCTTTTACTGACCTTAAATTTCCTAAGTGAAATTATAGCACTCTATATAGCTTTATTGATCCAATAACATCCCGTATTTAAAAAGCTTTGGGTTATATAAGCCCACAAGAACATCCACCACATTACCGTTTTGGTCATAGTGCTCTCTGCGTAGCTCAAGTAAGGCCGCATTATTAGCCACATTCAGAAGGTTGGCGACTAAGTCATCAGCATTTTGTGCGCCAAGAGTTTGTTCAACCTTTGAGATAGAAACACCGTTTTCTTCAATAATAGATATTCTTGATTGACGCTCAACTTTACGCTTGGTAAAGCCCTTTAAGTTCGCCAAGGTCCAACTAACGTAGAAGGCGAAGGCATTACCGTCTTCGTTATAGCGAGTTCTTACAATTTTGGTAGCTTCTTGACCACCACCCAAGTTCAAAGCATCACGGACATGAACTGGTGGCACCACTTTCTCGACAGATATCACCTTTACTAGACTATGTTTTCCCATATCCTCTAAGTTGTCCAACAGACCTAATAGAGGGGTGTTAGCTGGTCTAGCTGAGCATTTATAGGTGACGTAAGAACCCTTTCCACGTTGTCGAGCAATTAAGCCATCACTGGCCAACTCGTCCATAGCGCGCTTGGCGGTGATCCGAGAGATATCCAAGGCGTCAGACAATTGTTGCTCGGTAGGCATTTGCTCCCCGTGCTCAATTTCACCAGACGTTATTCCTCTCTTTAGAGACGAATACAATTGATGGTAGAGTGGCACACGCGAAGACGCTCCAGCGCTGGCCGCCCAATCTGACTTTAAAGATTTAATTAACATATATATCTAAATAGCTTTGACTTCATACACTACCAGGCTAAAAGTGCAAAAATATCCAACGCCTAATTTGACTAAGGTTCTACCTATTGCCCTAAATCCCATATAGGCGGGAGCGCTAAAATTAACCTAAGCTTCATCGAGCTTGTGATTTATTTTTTATTGAAGCTAAAGAATTCCACTTAACTTTTAAGTGATTATGTTTTATTGATATATAATCATATCTTTCAATTAAAAAACTATCAATGCTGACTAAGTGACGGAAACAAGCAGCAAAAAAGCTATTTCGATGCTAAAGCAAACACATCCGCGACGTAGATTTAAAACGCGCACCAGCCATATCTGATCGCGTGAGGAGTGGGCTCCAGAATATCAGGGCCCTTAATTAAGCGCAGATAGCTTTGAGTGCCACCTTTAGGGCTTATATTGGGCATGGTCAGCTTGGCACAACCACGCAGTCTGCCGCGATTCAGCGAGCGCAGGGCTTAACTTGGTCTGCTCAAGATGCCCTGACTCGAGACACGCAACACAGTGCAATTGTCGCTTGCAAGTCATTAACTAATAGCGAGCAGTCTCGGTTGGTACGTTGTTAACATAGACTTACTCAATGAGAAAGCGTGCTTTTAACTACCAGAACTGGATTGTGATCGTCTAACTCGCCAAAAAACTGGAAACCTCGGCTTTCCATTTTTGGTAAAACCGTTGTACTTATATGTGATCAGTGTACCTATTGCAGGCGGATTCCTGCGCTGGACATCACTAAAGCCTGAACCGATTTTGAATTGAACGCCGTTAGCCATTTGCACTGTGACACTGCCCATAACGTCCGCCAAGCGCCCTTTGCCTCTATGATGAGCAACCACCAATGCTTCAGCATCGCTTTGTAGCTTTACTTTCAACAAGTCGTCAGACCGGCCACCTTGATAAGCAGCTGTTTTTAACTTTAGCATAAAGCCCTCACCGCCTTGGGCATCCATTTTAACGAGCATGGCCTGAAGACTTTCCAAACTATCAGGCGCTTCTTTTTGTTCAACAAATTTCCATGTTCGGTTTCCTTGCTCTGCATGCAGTTTTTGCAAGGCATGATAGCGACTCAAAAACTCGCCTTTTGCCTGAGGCAGTTCAAACACCATAAATGTAAGCTTGCGCCAACCTTGGTGCGGCTGACTTCGCCGTACAATTCCCGACACCTCATCAAATGTTTGCCTACCTCCCCAGAGCTCTCCATCTAAAGGAGTATTGGGTAAGGCATCCAAAAACCATGTTGGTGCGGCAAAAACGTGGCCACCACGCGACACAAGCGATTCACCGTTCCAATAGGCTCTAACACCATCTAACTTCTCACTTATCAGATAGTCATCGAGCGAATGTTTACTAGGGTCGAAACTGCTTGCAAGTAAAAATGAAAACGGCTGCTCATCCGCCAATGCGGTCGAAATATTACTGGCGAGTAAAACGAAAACCAATATTAATGATTTGATCATAAATGTGCTCCTAGCGATTATGATTTTTCATGGTGAGCTCTGCAGAGTCACCTTGTATAAGTTGTGTGACACGGCTTCCTTGTGTCAATTTAATCATGGCACAGCATAACATCTGCACCTTGTATTATTAAACCAGATCGGTTTTTTTAAGCAGTCATAGATTCAGATTGAGCAATCAATAAGCTTTTCTATTTGTTGCGTTCCTCCAAACTCTGCTGCGGCACTTTACGAATCTTACTCACATCATAACCAAGGCTTTTGGTTTTTTGCACCATGGCATTATAGTCATCATCACTTAAGGTAGGGGTTCGAGCCATTAGCCAAACATAATCTCGGGCCTTGCGGCCAATGATCGTTTGCTGATAGTCATCACTTAAGTACACGATTCGATAATCTGCTTTAATTGGCCAAATAAATTGCATGCCCCATAAAGAGTTGCTCGTTTTGTCTTTGATAAACCCTTTTGGCTTATACGTTTTTAGGGGGCCATCAAAACTGCCTTTATTAAAGCTAAAGGTAGTTGGAACATTACCGTCTTCATCCGTCGCATAGTTCTCAACAGCATTGTAGGCGTCGCGCTCTATGAACGTAGGTATGTTGCCAATGACATACCAATCTCCCATGAACTTATCCAGTTCTACCGACTCTACCGTTGGCATAGGCGCGCGTGTCGCGCAGGCGCAAAGGCTGAAAATTAAAATTACAGCGCAAAATAGCTTTGTTATAAATCTCATGGTTACAAGAGTAACAGCTAGCAATAGATAGTTTTGTAAACAAGCTAATCCGCTTTTTCAATGCACTCTAGCTACTCAACAGCTATTTAAACCAATTAAACCCGTTTGAGTTGAATCCAAAACCGTAATTCGTGCATCTAAGTTAGTAATACGAGCTGTTATGTTTAGTTAAAACGGAGGCAATACTATGAGTGCGATTATTACAACAACATCAACCGTGAGCAGTAGCGAATACAAAACGCATGCTCTGGTTTCTTACATCCTACTTTCTTTTGGCTTATTTACCGGTATCCCACTATTGTTTGGTGCTATCTGGGCGATGATTCAAAAAAAAGGGGCTATCGGATCTATCTACCATAGCCATCTAGTAAACGCCACGCGCGTCTTTTGGTGGAGCTTATTTTGGACAATCATTGGTTGCGCGTTAATACCCGTTGTCATTGGCTTTGCTGTTTTGGCCATTGTTTGGCTCTGGGCTTTATATCGAGTTGTCGATGGCTTAGCGAAAATATTGAGTGATGTGGCCTACCCACTCTAATTTGTAGAAAAATCACCCGCAGGGGTGAGGTGTTTGAAAAAGCAATACCCTACTATTTAACTGTCGGTGGGGTTCAGGATGAACCAAAAAAGGTAGGACGCTTTACCACTGACATCGGTGTCTGATGGATCAGAAATTGAACATTGATGTTCTCACCACCTTGAAGTCTGGCTGCTCAACATGGATGTTGGGCAGCCTCTTTCAATATTTCTCGCCAATCAACTCTTGGCTCATCAAATTTTTCGAGTTAGTTTTCTGAGCAAAGATTGCAATAATTTCTTTGAGCCGATATAGTTATATTCATATTGAATATAACTATAATAGATGCTGCGCTTTTATCGCCAGTCATCATAAGGAGCTTGCAATGTCGCGCCCAGTTTTTGTCGGTCAAAAAGAGTATTTTCCTTCCATTAATCGTATTGAATATGAAGGTCGCGAATCTGACAACCCTCTCGCATTCAAAGCTTATGATCCAGATAGGCTAGTTATGGGCAAACGCATGGAAGAACACCTTCGCTTTGCCGTGTGTTACTGGCATACATTTTGTTCAGGCGGAGCTGACCCATTTGGCTCGGAAACGCGCAACCATGAATGGTTAATTGGCTCTGCCCCCTTGGCTATCTCTGAACAAAAAATGGATGCTGCGTTCGAGCTAATATCTAAGCTCAATGTGCCTTATTACTGCTTTCATGACATCGATATGTCAGCTGAAAGTGATTCCCTAATTGCTACCCAGCTACACCTTGAAACAATGGTCGCTCTTGCGAAAAAGCGACAAACGGAAACCGGTATTAAACTACTATGGGGCACAGCGAATGTGTTCAGCAATCCGCGCTACATGAATGGTGCAAGTACCAACCCAGACTTTCACGTGCTAGCTCATGCTGGTGCGCAAGTAAAAATGGCTCTGGATGCGACAGTTGAACTTGGTGGTGAAAACTACGTTTTCTGGGGAGGTCGTGAAGGCTACTCTACTCTATTTAATACCGACACCAAGCGCGAGCTAGAACACATGGCTCAGTTTTTAACGATGGCGCGCGATTACGGTCGCTCTATTGGTTTCAAAGGTGACTTTCTAATCGAGCCAAAGCCAATGGAACCGACTAAGCATCAATACGATTTTGATGCCCAAACAGTCATTGGTTTTCTGCGTCATCATGGTCTTGATAAAGACTTCAAACTCAATATTGAAGCAAACCACGCCACCCTTGCCGGCCACACATTTGCCCACGACTTGCGCATGGCAGCCGACGCTAACATGCTTGGCTCAATCGACGCCAATCGTGGTGATTACCAAAACGGCTGGGACACAGACCAGTTTCCAACAGATCTCTACGACTGTGCGCAAGCAATGTTGGTAGTACTCGAAAATGGTGGTTTTGGATCTGGGGGCCTAAATTTTGATGCTAAATTAAGACGTGAATCGACCAACATAGATGACTTTTTTCATGCACACATCGGCGGAATGGACAGTTTTGCACGCGGCCTGCTTATTGCCGAAAAACTAATTAGCTCTGGAAAGTTAGACGCAATAAAACAGCAGCGTTATCGCAGTTTTGACGACAGTACAGGCAAGCAGTTCGAAAGGGGCGAGCTTAATTTAGAAGACCTATTCGAATTCGCAAACGAAACAGGCTACCCTGAGCCAGAAAGCGGTCAACAAGAGCTGGTAGAAAATCTAATCAACGACGCTTTTTTTCAAATTTAGTACGCACCTCAAACCTAAGACAGCATCTAAAACCAAGGGAGTTTCATTATGGCAACATCAAATAATAATATGCCATTGATTATCGCCATCAGCCTAGTCGCCACACTAGGCGGCTTTCTGTTTGGCTTCGACAGTGGCGTTATAAATGGTACCGTTGATGGACTGCAATCCGCATTCAACTCAGACAGCGTTGGCACAGGCTTTAACGTAGCCTCGATGCTTCTGGGGTGTGCTGTAGGTGCGTTTTTCGCCGGTCATTTAGCAGACCGCTTTGGCCGACGCTCATTACTTCTTGTCGCCGCAGTTCTTTTCATAATTAGCGCATGGGGCTCAGGCATTGCCAGCGGATCATTCGAATTTGTTATCTATCGAATCCTTGGCGGAATCGCAGTTGGCGCAGCCAGTGTTATGGCACCCGCTTACATTAGCGAAATTGCACCCTCTTCAATGCGCGGTCGATTATCGAGCATTCAACAAGTGGCGATCATTTTCGGTTTGTCTTGCGCATTTTTCTCTAATTACTTGCTAGCCGAATTCGCTGGCGGCTCTACCGCAGAGCATTGGCTAGGCTATGAGGCTTGGAGATGGATGTTCTGGATCGAACTCGCGCCTGCAACTCTGTTTTTACTTACACTATTATTGATTCCCGAAAGCCCTCGCTATTTGGTACTCAGCAAGCAAGACGAAAAAGCTAAGCAAGTACTCACCCGTTTACGCGGTGCCGAATCGGCCGACAAAATGGTCAGTGAAATATCCGCCTCGCTAGCTGAAGATGGTCATCAACCGCAACTTAAAGACATCTTAAATAAAAATGGCAAAGTAAAAAAAATTGTCTGGGTCGGCATTGGCCTGGCTACCTTTCAACAGTTAGTCGGTATCAATGTCGTGTTCTATTACGGAGCTGTTCTTTGGCAATCAGTTGGTTTTTCTGAAAGCGATGCATTACAGATCAATGTTTTATCAGGTTTGCTAAGCATCGCGGCGGTGAGTTTAGCGCTGGTACTGATCGACAAAATTGGCCGCAAGCCTTTACTTATGATTGGATCAATTGGCATGGCCATTACACTCGCCTTAGTCGCGTTTGCCTTTGCTGGTGCCAGTGTCGAAAACGACCAATTAGTATTAAGCGACTCAATGGGTAAGCTCGCACTAGTCTCGGCCAACGCCTATGTGATGTTCTTTAACTTTTCTTGGGGTCCTGTAATGTGGGTCATGCTCGGTGAGATGTTTCCGAATCAAATACGCGGCTCAGGCTTAGCCGTTGCCGGTTTATGTCAATGGTTAGCAAATTTCTTGATCACCATCAGCTTCCCAGTAATGTTAGTTGGTATCGGCCTCGCTGGCGCATACGGCATTTACGCAATCTTCGCAGCACTATCGATTTTATTTGTCGCTAAGGCTGTGCACGAAACCAAAGGTTTAAGTCTTGAAGAAATGCGAGGTTAGACATGCACAAACATTCTGTAGATAGCCTAATCTTTGGTTGCCGTAATGGGCATTTGGAAGTGTGCTTAATTCAACATGCCGACGGCCCAGCGACAGGTCAATGGGGCATACCCGGCGACTTTCTATACGATAACGAAAGCTTAGAGGATGCCGCGGTTCGAACGCTACGTACGCGAACTGGAATCGACGACATCTATCTCGATCAGTTGCATACTTTCAGTGCCTTGGATCGCTATCCTGGTGAACGAGTAATTACCACAGCTTACTATTCTTTAGTGCGTCCGCAAGACTATGAAGCAGTAGCAGGCGCCCACGAGTTGGACGCTCAATGGTTTTCAGTAAAGCAATTGCCTGAATTGATGTATGACCATCAAAGCATTATTGAATTTGGCATACAGCATTTACGGCACAAGATTCGCCACGCTCCGATCGGTTTCAATTTGCTGCCAGACAAATTCACACTTCTAGAGCTACAAAAACTGTACGAAGCCATTCTTGATATTGAACTCAATAAGCCTAATTTTCGGCGAAAGATGCTTCGCATGGACTTGCTTGTCGACTGCCAAGAAAAGCAAACCGGAGGAGCTCATCGAGCTGCTCAACTGTACCGATTTGATCACGCAACCTACCAAAACTTACAAGACCAAGGTTTCGTATTCGAACTCTAAATTAAAAACTAGATTCTACCTTTTTATTACCACATTAAATTAACCCTCATTGCGATTTGAGAGAACAATTTTATGCCACTACTTTACGCCGCTAAAAGAGGCTACTTAGGAGACGACTATGATAAAAAAAACCACCCCCAAACGGGTCATTAAAATGGCCATCTTAGCCACCGTACTCAGTTCTGCTTCGCCAGCAAGTGCACAGATTTATAAAGACGCTAGCCAGAACACACAAGCTAGAGTAGACGATTTAATATCGCGCATGACCTTAGAAGAGAAAATTGCGCAAATGGTCTGTGTTTGGCAAGGCAAAGCGTCATTCATTGATAAAAGCGGCGAACTAAAACCTGAAGCCTTAATCAAACAACACCCTGACGGTGTAGGCTGTATCGCGCGCCCGCAAGATGTTGTTGGTATGGGCAAGTCTGAATCAACTCCAGCGCGCAATGCGAGCTCAAGTGTGAAATTGGCTAACGGCATTCAAAAGCAGCTGATTGAAAATACTCGCTTAGGCATTCCTGCTCTATTTCACGAAGAAGGCTTGCATGGCTTTCAGGCCGCAGACGCGACTTCTTTTCCGCAGGCAATTGGCTTAGCAAGCAGTTGGGATCCTGAACTTATTGAAGATATATACAGCGTCGTTGCTCGAGAAATCCGAGCTCGTGGTGTACATCACGTTTTATCACCAGTGGTGGACGTGTCTCGTGACCCTCGCTGGGGTCGTATCGAAGAAACCTTTGGTGAAGATCCACACCTGGTTTCACGAATCGGCGTTGCTGCCGTTCGCGGCTTTCAAGGAAGCGGTAGTAAACTGGCGAACGACAAAGTTTTTACTACACTCAAACACATGACCGGTCATGGGCAACCTGAATCGGGTACCAACATTGCTCCTGCGAATATTTCTGAGCGCATACTGCGCGAAGTATTCTTCCCTCCTTTTGAAGCGGCAATTAAAGAAGCCAACGCAGCATCAGTAATGGCCTCCTATAACGAAATCGATGGCATTCCCTCACATAGTAATAAGTTCTTATTGCAAGAAGTGCTTCGAGAAGAATGGGGTTTTGAAGGCTTGGTGGTCTCAGATTACTACGCCATTGACCAACTGCAATCACTACACTTTGTCGCCGACTCTGATGAAACCGCAGCTAAGTTAGCACATCAAGCCGGCGTCGACATCGAGTTGCCCGACGCTGATGTTTTCCCGGTGCTTCTCGATTTAGTAAAACAAGGTAAGTACTCTGAGAGCGATATTGATGTCTCGGTTGCACGCATTCTAGCGTTAAAATTTAATGCCGGTCTTTTTGACGCGCCCTATGCTGATGCGGATTATGCCGAAACAATCACCGGCAATGGTGAAGCTCGAGCGCTCGCTTTAGATGCTGCCCTCAAGAGTATGGTGTTACTCAAAAATGAAAATAAAACCCTGCCGCTCCAACAAGATAAAATTAAACGCCTCGCGGTTATTGGCCCAAATGCAGATACCATGGTCTTAGGCGGATACTCGGATCAACCTCGTCAAACCGTCACCGTTTTAGAAGGCATAAAACAACGAGTACCAAGCTCAGTAGAAGTAGTTTATGCCGAGGGAGCACGAATTACCGAGGACCCTGGTTTTCGTAGCTGGTGGCGCGACGAGGTGGTTTTCGCCGATCGAGAAGAAAACCTAAAGCGCATCGACCAAGCCGTTAAAGTTGCTCAAGACAGTGACGTCGTGGTGTTGGTTGTTGGCGGTAACGAAGCCACTAGCCGAGAAGCCTATCAAGATAATCATCTGGGTGATCGCGCCGATATTAAATTGATTGGCGAGCAACAAGAATTATTTGACGCACTTCACGCAACAGGAAAAGAAATAGTTGTTGTACTCATTAGCGGCCGACCACTGGCAATAGAAGAAATCAGTGAAAAAGCGCCAGCGATAATAAATGGCTGGATCCTTGGCCAAGAAACGGGCACCGCAGTCGCGAAAGTGCTCTTTGGTGATGTCAGCCCGAGCGGCAAGCTGCCTGTGAGCATTCCGAGATCTGTAGGCCATCTGCCGGTGTATTACAACTACAAGCCCACTTCACGACGCGGATACGTAGATAATAAAACCGACGCACTCTACCCTTTTGGCTATGGTTTAAGCTACTCAAGTTTTAGTTTGAGCAAGCCTAAGTTATCAAGAAAACGCATCAATCGCTTCGGCAAAGTAGAGCTTAGCGCAACCCTTAAAAATACAGGGTCAGTTGCCGCAGACGAGATTGTGCAAGTTTATATTCGAGACAAAGTCAGCTCTGTGTCGCGGCCAGTGAAAGAGCTTAAAGCGTTTAAACGAGTGAGCTTGGAGCCAGGCAAGAGCGCCAAAGTTGTATTTGAACTTGATGCCAAGCGTGACTTAGCGTTTTTCGACATTAATATGCAACGAACAGTCGAAGCCGGTGAGTTCGACATCATGATAGGTAATAGCTCTGAATCACTTGAGAGTATCTTACTTACGGTTGAAGGCGACTAGAAACGTTACCGACAAGCAAATTATCGCCGCCAGTAAAACTAAATAGCCTGGTGGCGATAATATAGCTTATGTAATTTAAGGTGATATCCCAACTCGCTTATTATCAGGCCAACTATGAACAGACTAAAAACCAGCATCATTGTGCTGCTGTGTGTTTGCACTCTACAAGTACATGCTGTTGCTCCCGTCACAACCGATGGCAACCAAGTTTTATATGGTGGCCAACAAGGCAGTTTAGCGGGTAACAGCTTCTTTTGGAGTAACAATAACTACGGCGGCGAGCGCTACTATAATCGAGCGACCGTTGCGTGGCTCAAAAATGACTGGCGCACGCCGATTGTGCGAGCTGCCATGGGCGTCGAAGACCCTGGTGGTTTTATCGACAGCCCCAACTCCAACCGAAATCGAGTTCGTGCCCTCGTTGAAGCCGCAATTGCCGAAGATATGTATGTGATTATCGATTGGCACTCACACCTCGCCGAACGCAACCCGAACCAAGCTGTAAGCTTTTTCCGAGAAATGGCGACCTTGTATGGGCAGCTCAATAATGTAATTTTCGAAGTCTACAATGAACCCGTCAATACGCCTTGGAGCGCAATAAAAGCCTACGCGATTCCGGTGATTCAAGCGATTCGTGAAACCGGCTCAAACAACCTCATCATTGTTGGCACACCCTTCTATTCTCAACGTGTTGATGAAGCTTCTCGTTCGCCCATAGAAGGCTTTGAGAACATTGCGTATACATTGCATTTTATGCTGGAACCCACGGCGAGGAGCTGCGCGATAAAGCCCGAACCGCATTAACAAATGGCATTCCCTTATTCGTCACCGAGTGGGGCACGGTCAATGCAAATGGTGATGGCGGCGTTGCTCTAGAGGAAACCAATCGATGGATGAGTTTTCTCGCGCAAAACAACATCAGCCATCTAAATTGGTCGGTGAACGATAAACAAGAAGGTGCATCGATTATCAAACCGGGCACTAGCATAAGCGGCAATTGGCAAGTCAGTGATCTAACTCCCTCAGGAATCGAAGTTCGAAAGATCATTCGCGGTTGGAAGCAAGCGGATATCTCCGATTCCCAAAGCGAGATTGTGCCTCAAAAAATGACTATTACACCACCTCTAAATCTGCTGCTCGATGACTAGATGAATAAACGTAGTTCAACTTATTCAGGAACCAAATTGATACTATATGTAGCCATCCTATTTGGCCCAAGTTTTAAAAGCTTTCGATTGCACGAGATAATAGTTTTCAGGCGCTTGTAAGAACTCTTCGTTACTGAAATCGTAGTTAAAATTGTTTTTTAAGATATCAAGCATCTCAACCGCGTCTTCAAATTTCTTAGCGCTAAGATAAGCCGAAAAGCCACTCCAGTAAACCATTTCGGAATCTGGTTCGAGCGTTCTAGCATATTCAGAAGAGCTAATCGCCTCGTCCACTAACCCACTTTCTAACTGAATACCAACCAGTATCACGTTAAGTGCGGCATCATCCGCCCATTCTTTTTTAGACATCTCGACAGCGTCGATGGCGCTGCCCCAGTCTTGTTGGAAAAAATAGTGATCGATTAACATAAAGGCATGCAATGGGTCATCACCATAAAGCTCGGCAAACTTTGAAAGTTTTTGACGATAGAGTGACTCATCAAAACCCGATGCAAAAAGTATTGACGTTAATATCAACTCCTTCTGATTCTTTAAGGCTTCGGGAAACGATTCAATCACCTCATAGCCATTTATGTGGTCTCCTTTAAGCCGATATTCTGCAACTTTTTTAAACTTATCAACCAAACCTTGATCTGGCTCTACTCCTCCGAGTAGGCGCTTCAGAATTGATTCACTTGGTTTTATTATGTACTTAGTCGCATTTGCGGTGCCCGTGCTACTTAGCGCACCGGTCGAGGCAAAGCCAAAGTCAACAATGCGTAATTCACCTTTTATGGTCTTTCGCAAAATTAACTTAACGTACTCATGGCCACCTGAAGCGTAGTCCATTCTGATAATCGGCTGAGCCTTCAAATTGGTTCCTAGGTAAACGTACGACAACTCTTCTGCTTCCGAAGTGGCGAACACCTTTTGGGTGAAAGGTGACTTTCGAATACTGGGTAAGAAACCACTCAGAAAGGCACGCTGCTGAGACTCTTCATCAAAAACGCCTTTCGCGACCTTCGTTCCATAGGCCTTCATATCGACCATTTTGTCGGCCGAAACATAGTCTCTATCGACTAGATGCTGCATAAATTCCATCGCCAGTTTATCGCCTGTGGCTTGGGGTTTACTCTTTTGAGCATAAACCAACTCAGAAAATCCAGTTGACATCAGTAGTGAGAACAAAAAAACTAATTTGAGCGAAACTTGCTTCATTTAATATACCGTTAACTAACTCAGAGAAGTATTGTTAGTGTATACGAAGTCAGCTTAAGCTATCCGCTATCTTTAGTCAGAAGATAGGGCTTGCTCATACTCAAAGTGTTAGTGAATTTCTAAGCCCTTAACTTGAAAAGCCGAATTTCATCATTTTTTGAAGACGCTTGCATACAATATTCTCAATCTATTCTTTCAACCCGAACTAATACCCCCAACCTACCTCTACGAACATATGATGAATAAATTTCTAAGTACCGCTTTATTATCCGCCGGCCTTCTTGCGAGTGTTAACACTCAAGCAATGGATGCCACACTGCTTGCTCAGCTCGAAGCCGCTTCACATGGTGAACACCGAAGCGATAAAAATAAGGCGCGAAACCAATACCGTCACCCACTTGGCACGCTGGCCTTTTTTGGCTTAGAGCCCGGAATGAGCGTGATCGAAATTGCACCAGGCGGCGGTTGGTATACCGAGGTTATCGCTCCCGCTATGCGCGGCAATGGTCGCTATATCGCAGGCAGTTACGACATTTCAGTGGAAGGACAACCGAAATACCGCTACCGCCAACATCAAGCCTTACTCGATAACATTAAGAATAAACCCGATCTTTACGGAAAGATCGAAGTCGCAAGTTATTCACCACCAGAATCAAGAGAGCTGTGGGAAGCCAATTCAGTAGACATGGTACTCACCTTTCGCAGCAGCCATGGCTGGACTCGCGATGGCATGATTGATGATGTTTATTCAGACTTCTTTAAGGTTGTTAAGCCCGGTGGCGTTTTAGGTGTTGTTCAACATCGCGCGCCTGAAAATGACGACGATATCGCATGGGCGAAAAAAGGCTACGTATCTGAAGCAAGAATCATTGCGGCTGCAAGCAAAGCAGGCTTTGTACTGGATGCAAAGTCGGAAATCAACGCCAACCCTGCAGACACAAAAGATCACAGTGAAGGCGTGTGGACCTTGCCTCCAGTACTTGCACTTAAAGAAAAAGACCGAGAAAAGTATATAACCATTGGTGAAAGCGACCGCATGACGCTTCGTTTTAAAAAACCTATCAAGTAAACCTGCAATTAAAACAGAGGTCTAAAGCACATTCTCAAAATAGGCCTCTGTACGGTCAAGACCGAGCTCAATCATCTCGTCAGCTCGGTCAATCTCTAAAGTACGGCAAGCGTTACGCGGTATTTCGATAGTATGATCGGGCGGGTAAGCAGCGAGTTTTTGCTTTGCTAAACTGCTTTGCATACTCTCGAATGCTTGGTTAGCGACGTCATACATGCCCCAATCAAGCTCCGACTTTTTATTTGAACTATTTTTTGCACGGCTAATTTGTAAGCGCTGAATATAGTTTGCGATTTTCAAATGAATCGCAGAATCTTCGTCTACTTCAATTGGCTTCTTCCTTTTTGTAGGACGCTCAACATTCAAGCTTGGGTCAGCCTTACCGCCCAGATTAACGGCGATGGTCATGTCTGTGTTATCGCCAAATGTAGGAGCAATTGGCACAGGGTTTAATACTCCACCATCAATAAGTTTAGCGCCGTTACGATCAAAGGGCGTAAAAAATAAGGGCAAAGAAATAGATGCGCGAATTGCTTCGAACAAATCACCTGAATTTAGCCAAACTTCTTTTTCGTTTTTTATATCGGCGGCTACCGCGGTAAACTTGATCGGTAAATCCTCAATACTCTGTGTGCCAACAAGATCTATTAAGGCGTTAATAAAACGATCACCTCGAAAGAAACCACCGCCACTCCAAGACACATCAAGCATGCGCACCATGTCAAACTTTGTGATGGCCCGAACCCATTCCTCAAATTCATCAAGCTTTCCGGCCGCATATACCCCGCCTATAAGCGCGCCGGCAGAACTACCCGAAATAGATTTTATTTCGTAGCCATTAGCCTCTAGATATCGAATTACCCCAATATGAGCCAAACCACGCGCGCCCCCGCTGCCCAAAACCAAAGAGATCTTTTTCATCAAATAAACGCCGATTTAATACTTTGATGTAATTGTACATCGTCGTCTCCCAATTTACTTAAGATCACATAGCTGCGACACTAAAGCACATACAAATTAAGCATCACAGATGTGTCCCCACAATGGCTTTAAGACGCAACCTAAGAAATACTCTAATTACAGTTTGTTCGCTTATTAATCTCAGCGCTGCGCAAGCTCAAGAAAGCAGTAATAGCACACCCGAGCCATCAAAATTACAAGTGTTGCTACAACTTGATAATGACCTATTCTCAGGTTCAGACCGCGATTACACCAGTGGCATTCGCCTAGGCTTTGTACAAGAATTGCCTTTGGAATCTGATGAGGGACAACGCATGAACGAGCGGCTTCAAGCAGCCTCTAATGTCTTGTATCGCCCACTAAATTTTCTAGGCATCAAACAAAATTCAAACCTTCGTTTTGCCCGCGGTGTTGGCCTTAGTCAGCTATTGTTCACACCAGAAGACCCTCAAGCGTTGCGCGCCCCTGAGGGCGAGCGCCCTTACGCAGGTTGGCTTGGGCTTGAGTATTCACTGCACGCTAAGAGCGAAGATCTAGTAAACAGTATCACCCTCGCCATTGGCACGACCGGTGAAGCAAGCTTGGCGCAGCCGAGTCAAGACTGGGTGCATCGCAACATTAGCAATAGCCCCTTATTTCAAGGTTGGGACAGCCAAGTTCCCGGTGAACTCACTTTGAATCTTCATTTTGATCATAAGCGACGCTTTCGCAATCTCTATAAAGTGGGCACTCGAGGTTTAGAAGTAGATGGCTACTATGAAGGTGGCTTGGCTTTAGGCAACTTTCGAACCGATGCCTATGTCGGCTCATTAGCGCGAATAGGCTTTCGTTTGCCGAGCAGTTTTTCAACTCCACGAGTCCAACTTGGTAGCTATGGACACCAATTGTTCAGCGACAATCGTGACTTTAGCAATAAGATCTCAGCCTACGCATTTGGCGGCATTCGAGCCACTGGCGTATTGCACGACATCACCTTAGACGGACCCGTGTTTAGAGACTTTGACACCGGCGTCAAGTCGAGTTCTCTGGTGGGCGAACTGATCTACGGTTTTGGAATGCGCTATAAAAAAGTTGAACTGATCTACTCACAAACAATACGCAGTGAAGAGTTCAATAGTCAAACTGAGAACCTTCAATTTGGCTCTGTGATGTTACGTTTTCGCTCAGGCTTACGCTAAAGTTTTAGACTATTGCTTAAGCCTGATACTGATAGCGCCTAGTTCTAGCATCGATCAAGCCTGAAATCAGTTGATTGTCTTTCGCCTGCCACGCTTGAGAATCACAAACGATAATCAAATGCTTTTTGGCACGACTAACAGCCGTATTCACATTGGATAAGCCACCAGACAATTCATTTGTCGAATCGGTGAACCACGGGTGAGCACCATTGCCGATATCGCACACATTGAAGCTCACCGTGTGCCACTCGCGCCCCTGCGACTTATGCACTGTAAGCAAGCGACCTTGCTCAGCTAGCTTAGGCTCTAGCTTGCCTAATAGGGCCACTTGATCTCGGTATGGCGTTAATATTGCGAAGTCGTCGTTATCCAAAATTCCTGAATTAAGAATCTTGATCACGCAATTTGCCTCCGCAATGTTAGCGCGTCGACCAAAGTCACCTTCACCGACGAAGGCGCGATTATCTACATTAAAGACACTAATTTGGGTGTCGTTTTCAAGGCCCGAATAAAAACCCTCTTCGGTATAAACATGTTGATGCAACACCGAAGCAAGCTTTTTACCAAAGCGATAACTTGTAGTTAAGGCTCGCTTTTTGAGTTGCTTAAAGTCTGGTGTATGCTGATGTTTATAGTTTTCCACTAGGCTAGCCACAGACTTCGAAGACCAAACTGATTCACTGTAAATCACCGACAAATCCCAGATGAGAGCCGCATTGTTTGCATCGGTTTTGAGAATTTCGTCTCGCCCCATTTCGCACACGGGCGGCAGTTGTTTATGGTCTCCCAACAAAGTTATAGGTGCGTCACTGGCAAATGCGGTAAGGGTTTTAACCGCGCTGGCGTAGCCAGCTTCGTCAATGAAGATATGATCGGCGCCAATGGGTTTATCTTTGCTTCGAGCAATATAGGAGTCTAAAGTCATACCCACTATACCCGCACTAATCAACCGAGCATCGGTGGTGTAAGACTCAAGCGTGATTACGTCGCTCTTATACTGTCTTAACTTATCAGCCATTTCTCTTTCAGCAAACTGCTCATATTCTTGCGCCATAGAGAAAAGCCGTGCTCGGCTTGATAGCGCTTCTTTCTCAAGTTTTAGTATGTTCGACAAACTCAACTCAGAATCTTTCAGCGCGCATTTCTTCGCCAATGACCGAACCTTACTAAAGCGCTTGTTAACAATTTTACGTAAGCTGGCAACATCAGCATCGATGCTATTGTAACGAGCCCGATTGTCTTCAAGCTTGTGCTTACTCTGTTGCAGCTTAGCAATCAACTTAACTTGCGATTCTTCGATTGTTGCATGCTTAACTGGGTTTGCTATCGACAACTCAAGCGCTTTGGCATGCGCGTTAATTGAGTTACTCAAAGCTATTTGAGTATCGCTAGCTGAGGTAATCTCAGTTTTCAGCTTTGCTAGCTTTGCATCGCTAACACTCACCAGCCTTTGCCGCTTATCTATCCACTGTAACTCTCTGACCATTTCACGTAACGCCGGTTCATCACGTTGGTCGATCGTTTTTATTGATTCAAGAATCTCAATCTGACGATTGAGTTGAGCCAGCTTTACATCTAAGCCCTTGTCCTCACAAATTTCGCCGTAGTCAGTAGCGAACGCCTTAGTCGGAGTACCAAGCCGCAAAAGCTTGTATCTGTCGATTTTAGCTCGCTCAAGCACGCTGACAATGCCCCTAAAGATTTGCTCTAAAGCCAAATTGGTCGGCGCGAGCACTAACGCTTTCGAATCATTATTCAGATAATTGAGTAATGCATAACTCAAAACAAAGCGAGTTTTACCAGTGCCTGGCGCACCCCAAATGTAGCTTAAAGGTTGAGTAAAACAGAGATCAATCGCCTGAGATTGTTCGTCACTTGGTTGTGCATCCGAAAATAAAAGAGACTCATCAAAGCTTAAAGAAGATGACCTCCGTCCATCGATAAAACGAAGGTTGTCACCATTGACCTCATACCACTCGATCACTCTCTTTATCAAAAACTTTAGATCAAAAGTGAGTACCCATTTATTTGGGTATTCGATACTTTGCTTAAGTAAGTCAGCAACTTCGGAACCGGTTTTGACAATAACGAAACGTTGCTCATGATCGTAAACTACAATGCTAATTTCATCGTTCTCGAGATTACGCTTTTCGATATCGGTATAAACAAACCGAATGGAATCTAGATCGAAGATTGTTCGCGATAACTTTAATTTAAATTCGAGCTTATCGATGGCCTCTATATCAATAACCGAAATTTCTTGGGCACCACCGTTTCGACGCATAGAGACATGCTCATAAAGCCTTGAAGAACCCTCTATGCAAAACTGTTTGAGCTCTGATGCATTCATTACAGCTGATCGTATTTTGTCGAACGACCCTTGGATTTTTCCACCGGGTACTTAATTGCATTTTTATCTATTTTTTGATGTGCGGTTTCAATTAAATCGATATCAAGTTGCTCACACATTCTTAGTAGATATAGAAAAACGTCCGCAACTTCATCGGCGACTTCTTGCTTTTTATCGCTTTGAATATTGCGCGATTCTTCTTGGCTCATCCATTGAAAATGCTCGAGCAACTCTGATGCCTCAACCGCCAGGGCCATACTAATATTTTTTGGAGAATGAAATTTTTTCCAATCGCGCTCATCGGCAAATTTTTGTATTCGACCTAGTAAGGACTCTATCTGACTCATTCTATGTTCTCTTAATCTAGCTATTGGTGATGCATTGGCACCCTGAATGACCGGTGATGATAACAATAATTTACCCTTGGCAAATTGTTGATTCGTCTATGCTATTTTGTTCGCCTTAGCGCTTTCCCCCACTAACTGTAAAACACTACTATGAAACGTCACTCATTTTTTAGTACTACTTTTTTATTAGCCTTAAGTATCATCAGCAACAACGCATACTCCGACGCAATATTTGAAACACAAGAGATTGCAAGCTTTAACGAACCATGGGCGATGACCTTTTTACCATCAGGAAAATTACTGGTCACCGAAAAAAGCGGCCAATTATTGTTGGTCAGTAAAAGTGGTGAAGTATCAAGCCCCTTAAACAACGTACCTAAAGTTGCCTACGGCGGCCAAGGGGGCTTAGGCGATGTGGTGATACATCCTGACTTTGCCAACAATTCACGAATTTACCTTAGCTACGCCGAAGCTGGAGAATCAAAGAAGTACGGCGCAGTTGTTATCAGTGCTAAGCTCGATCTAAGTGATGATGGCGGCGCACTCAGCGATATAAAAAGAATCTGGGAGCAAACACCTAAAGTCACTGGCCGGGGCCACTACGGTCATCGAATCGCCTTCGACGCGAGTGGCTACCTGTTCATTTCCTCAGGCGAGCGCCAGAAGTTCGACCCATCGCAAGACATGAGCAGCAATATGGGCAAGATAGTCCGCCTAAATGATGACGGCTCAATCCCAGAAGATAATCCCTACTTCGATAAAGGTGGTGTAACCGCACAAATATGGTCAAGCGGCCATCGCAACCCATTAGGCCTAGCCTTCGATGACCAAGGTCGGCTCTGGAATGCCGAGATGGGCCCATTGCACGGAGACGAACTAAACCTAGTAAAACGTGGAGCCAATTACGGCTACCCAAAGGTATCTAACGGCGATCACTACAGCGGTGAAGAAATACCCGACCACGATACTCAACCACAATTTGAAGCTCCCAAAACTTGGTGGAAACCAACCATCGCCCCAGCTGAAGTTATCTACTACAGCGGAGACATGTTTAAGGCATGGCAAGACTCCTTCTTAATCGCCGGCCTGCGCTCCAATGCAATCATAAGAGTCGAAATCGATGGCGACAATGCCAAAGAAGCCGAACGCTTTGAAATGAGTGCTCGAATTCGGGAAATCGAGCAGGCTAATGATGGTAGTGTTTGGGTTTTGGAGGATGGTGTTGATGGCCGACTGTTAAGACTTAGTCAGTGATCAACTAGAGAGCCTGTTCTCATGATTCGGAGCTGCATATGTAACTTCTGATTTAAAAACTACACGCCTCTAAAGGATCTAATAGACATCAATACTATTACTGAAATGAAAATGGCTGGGTATCAATTCGTTTACTCGCAAATGATTTGAAGCCGGCCCAGTAGAACGGGTGAGAGTAGCGCGAATTAACCATGACCTTTTTCGCTTCTAGTAATGCAGTGGAGATATCGCTTTGACCGTCTGCCAGCGTATTGTAAAAGCTATCAAAAAATAGAGCGGTTTGACGGTCGGGCACTTTCCAAAGTGTTCCTACCGCATTTCTTGCTCCCGCGTAGAGGGCAACTTGGGCTAGACCCCAGCCACTATCACCTGCAGACTCTTCTGAGATAGCCGTTTCACAAGCGCTAAAAACAACTAGGCGGGAGGCAATATCAAGCTTAGATAGTTGATTTGTCGAGAGAAATCCTGAGCTAAGGCTGGCTGTTTCAGTCAAGGCTAAGCCCGCCAACTCTGGAGTCCTCGAACTAAAATAACCATGCGTGGCTATATGCAGAATAATGCTGGTGGAAGCCAAGTCTCTGAGACTCTCACTGGTAGCATCTTCTTTAGTCCTCAATGCGATTCGAGCATTGGGAAACGCGGCGCTAATAGACTGCGATTCTTTTGCCGTCCACGGAAGCCGACTCAACGAAGAAATCCAGTTTTGAAAATTCTCATCTGTCCCTCCCCGAGTAAAACTCATTAAGTTGGCGCGACTAAAATTTGGGTCGGCAATAACCGCAATATCGTTGGTGAGGGCCTTTTCAATGTCGAATGCTTCTCTAGGCGCAAAATAATAGCTCGTAGATGTAATATGAGTATTAGAAATATAGGTTCCCAAATATTGCTTATTTAAACTATATGTTGAGAACGGTATATCTGAAAACTTGCCATCACCTGTTGTAATGACGTGTCGAAATTTATTCCCAGCCAAAACCCGGCTCAGCGAAAATAGGCTGCCTATTCGTTCAAGCATTTGCTTCGGCTTTGAATAGCGATCGATCAACATTTGATTCGCCGAAGCAATTATTCGGTCAAGGTCTTTTGTACTTTCGACAGCAACAACACCCTTTTGAAATTTACTTAAATAAAGTAAGTAGGTGTGAGCCTTAGTGTTGAACGAATTCAAGTAGATCTCATCACCTCTTAACTTATCAACTAGCGAAGTTACGCTCTCGATATGTTCAACAAAGCTCTCAGGCGAATCGTCTAGTGAAAGAGCTTGGAGGACATTCTCTCTTAGAACACTATGGTCTGCCTGAGCCCTCAAAGCATAGCTCTCTGTTTGGTTCTGAGCAGTAAATACTTCCACCTCTTTACTCAAGCTATCATAAGATGAGCCACCCTGCATCGCGGCTCCTCTTGCAATCCGGCTCCGCGCTGCTCTTGACGCTTCAACAACGCTCGCCCCTTGAATTTGGCTTAAAACTCTCAATAGCGCATCGGCTTTCTCAGGCTCCCATTTATGCTCTAAACCCAAGGCTAATTTTTCAATCAATGGCTCAGCGAAACCTTCTACTAAGTTGGAGTATCCGCGCTGAAAAGATACAACCCGCACTTGATCACGCGTTTTATTAACGTGTGACATTAGTGCTTGAAAGTGATTTTCGGCAGCAATAAGGTCATCCTGTTGCAAGTCTTCGATAAGACTTAGCTGTTCTAATCGAGCCTTTTCCAGTGAATACGAATCGGCTGGAGTTTCATTTAACACGTAAGCAAGTTTGTTCCGATACTTAACTAAACTGCTCGTATCACCAATAGAAGTGGCATAACTTGCTAGAGCATAAAGAACGGTTTTTTCCGGCAGACTCCTCGCTGGCCTGTTCGCTCCAAAAAACTCTTCATAAGACTTTTCTAAATCAGATACCTCGGCTCTAGACTTGGCAACATCTCCTTTGCGGATATTGGTTATGACGCTCTCCGATTTCGCCATTAAGAATGAATACAAATTGCTCGGGCTTTGGGTTTCTTTGTCCCAATAAAATTCTATCGCAGATTCATGAAGCCGGGTGGCTTCTTCTAGATTACCGAGCTCGCGCTCCACAACTCCAAGAGCCTTACGACAAGCAAACAAGTAATAGTGATTTCGACTAGACTCGTAAAAAGTCTTAGCGGTTGTTAGGCTGGCTTTTGCTTGATGATATCTACCAAGCTTTGCTAAAGCATTACCTTGTATTAACAAAAAATAATAGTACGAAGAGGAGCTTTCACCTGCGTGCTCTATAGCCAATGTAATCATGCCTAAAGCTTGCAGATAGCGTCCCTGTACATAATGGCAAGAGTGAAGCAAGGAGTAGACCGAAGAGAGTTGCTTTTGTCTATCACTGTTCGATCAGCGGGAACCTCATAGTGGCTATCGCGAAGCTCATCGATAGCCCACTCGGCTCGATGTAGATCGAAACAATTATCACTGAAAACAAATTTTCCAGTGCAGTCTGCACCGCCCCAATCTTTCAGTTCCTTATAGGCAAAATAAATACTATCGAGGTTTAAAGCGCTACTGGCATCTCTAGTTCTGAGCAATGTGGTATTCGGCACAATGTCATGAGTCAAAAGTTGTGCCAGGTAGGTATAACCAGCAGGCTATAAGTATTCTTCAACGCTGTCACTGCGTATTTCCAAGAGTGCCTCGGCAATAGTCTCGGTTGCTTCGCAGTCTACCTTGCAAACCTTGCCAAAATCACATTTAAATAATTCTAAAGGCTTAGCATCACTAGTCGAGACCGGGCGGATTGGCGGCAAGAATCGGCTTACGGAGAGTTTAGAATTCTCGGCAAAACTGAAGTATTTCGGGTTCGTTAAACGATCGTCGAATGCCTGTTTATATTGCTCCGCAGTTGCCCGATTGATTACGTCCCACTGACCGTCAAAACTAAAAAAAGCGCTGCTTGAATTTTGGTTTTCTCTATTTTTCCCACCCATACCTAATCCCAATTTTGTGTGTTTTTATTCTTCTTTTACGACGCTCACCTTATAGTGATTAATCAAGCCTGCGATATTCGAAACGCAAACGGTAAAATTACCCTCTCTAAGCATTGAGCTCGGCACTAACAACGAATAGCTCAAATCTCGAAACTCAACTTTCTCCTTCGCGACTGGTTTTTGAATAGTGTCGCAACTACTAAACATATCTTCACCCGCCTCTAATATTGTTACCTCAACTTCTGCATACTCTTCTGGTAGAAAGAAGGTAAGGTTTACTTGTTTCGACCCATCTACCTTTTCAAGCAACAATAAGTTTTGACCCGCGCGCGAACCAGCAGATCTGAGATTTTCGAGCTCCACAGTATAAATACCAGTTCGACCATACTCACCGTTACCCTGAAGAATAGTCGGCAAATAAAATGTTGCCGCCACAGCAATCGCTAAGACTGAAAATGTCATCGCAAACACCGAGTTCAGCGGTCGCGCCAATGCCTCCCATAGGCTTCGCGTTTGGCTCTCTCGCTGCAATTGCAGAGATGGCTGAATTTCTGATATTAGTAATACTGAATCGAGCTCAAGCGCATCGAGATACTCAGGATGCTCCATCAAATAACCTTCAAACTGCTCAAGCTCATCTTCTGCCAATTGTCCGCGTAAATATTTAATATCAATTTCGTTTTCTTGAATGTACTTTTTATCCATAACAATGCCCCTCCGCGTAACAACCTTGGAGTAATTCCCCTAACTTCGGTGCACTTTTATGTGTACTTCTGACTATTGAGTGACGACAACATCTTAGTTCTCTCACTTTTATAGATACTTTTTTCATAGTTGGGATCATTGTTGCCCTCCTATCTTAAAATCGATCAATTGCTTAAGCCTTCTCCTTGCTCTGAATAGCACTCGGTCGAAATGCGCTGGAGTTAACTCGAGCCGGTTACAAATACTGCTCTTTTCTTCTTCTTTAGCGTAGTAACTGAGCAAGATATCGCGGTCGCGCTCTACCTTCATTTCATCGATTAATTGTTGCACTAGATTTAGCGTTTGATTCGACTCTACAGCGCGCGAGACATTTGTTGTGACGTCAGGAACTTCGATGCTAACTTCGCCATAGATATCTGTAGCGCGGCGGGTTTCTTTTCTGAAATGGGCGATCATGAGATTGACGCCTGTTTGACGTATAAAAGCAGCAATTGCTTCGGGAGAGTTTATTTTTTTTCGCGCGCTTTATTAATCACCACAATAAATGCGTCTTGAGCGATATCGGCGGCTAGCTGTTCATCGTTATTGCAACGCCGCATTAAGATGAAGTGCAGGCTTTTATAATATTTATCAACGAGCGCGCTTTCGGCTAAGGCATCGCCCTCACCAATCCTTGTAACTATTAACGCACCAGAGTCGTTTTGCACAGCTTGCGGACTATCCAACAATTAATCCCACTATAGTTCTTTTAAAGTCTTCGCTATCAATCGCAATTGAGCAACGCGTATAGCGTGAGTCAAACTTTTACCTACCCGAATTTCGACTATAGCATAAGAGTCTAATTCTAGACAGTAGTCATAGTTGCGCCTCTAAATGTTGATTATTATGGCTGTTTTCGGTTTGTAATCCATGACCCGAAATCAGTTGAAAATGTCAACTACAGACGACAACACATCGGCCATCAGCGCGATACTACATGCATTTTCAGGCTGAATTATCGACGGTTGAATGAATAAAGTACTCTCTGAATCGGCTCTTTTAGGGTAACCTTAGAACGAATAATCGAACTGTGCTTACGGCCCAATTTATGGGCTGATAGCTCGTCGGTTCGGCGTGTAATTTCCCCTATTGCCAATTCGTTATTGGCTGCGATTAATTCTTTAATTGCAGCCAAGCTAACATTGTACGCCGAGGGATAAATTAGTTGTTTATGCGAGGATAACTTAGCAATGTCAGTCAGTCATACCACCTTAGGAATTGATCTAGGAACTCAGTCAATTAAAATTCTGTTTTACGATTTTAAAAACCGTAAAACTTTATTCACCTCTTCATCAGAACTCGAGTTAGATCAAGACTCTAACGGCAAAGCCGAGCAATTGGCAGATTGGTGGATTGACGCATTGTTATCAGCCTTAGAAAGGGCGCCTATGGAGCTCAAAGAGTCGGTACGAGCATTGTCTGTTTCGGGGCAACAACATGGCTTTGTCGCGCTTGATAAACACGGCGATGTTCTCGCACCGGTTAAGCTTTGGTGTGACACAAGCACCCAACAAGAATGCCTTGAAATCATGCAGCATTTGGGCGGTGAAGACCGTTGCTTGGAGCTCAGCGGTAACAAAATTTTGGTGGGATATACCGCTTCAAAAGTGCTAGCGCTTAAGAAAAATCAGCCCGAACTATATCAGCGCCTTGATTCTATTTTGCTGCCACACGACTACCT
>CAKZRZ010000200.1 GCA_937918955.1 uncultured Arenicella sp. | reverse complement strand
GACCAGCTTCGTCGGCTCCATGCGCTTGGAAAACCCTTGGCAGTAAGTTTGAAGTCAGAGGCTGAATGGAGAGGTAAGGTCAAAAGTGGCAATGTGATTTTAGACTTGATCGGTAGTGAACGACCTGAAGAAATTGTATTGATTGGCGGTCACCTAGATAGTTGGGACTTAGGTACAGGAGCGGTAGACGATGGCGCCGGCGTCGCGATTACAAGCGCCGCGGCAGCGCTTATTGCAGCTCTGCCAGAACGACCTAAACGCACAATTCGAGTTGTTATGTTTGGCGCTGAAGAAGTTGGGCTCCTAGGTGCGATAGCCTACGCAAAAAAGCACAAGGCGGATTTAGGTAACTATGTGGTAGCAACTGAATCAGATTTCGGGGCTGGAACAGTTTGGCAACTTAACTCTAATGTTAGCCCAGAAGCTACCAAATTAATTGATGAAATCGGTCATGTATTAGCGCCCTTAGGAATTGTTCGCGGTGGTAGCGATGTTAAAGGCGGCGGGCCGGATATTATCCCTCTTGATGCTGAAGGGGTGCCTACTATTCGGCTTAGTCAGAATGGCATGGATTATTTTGATTTGCATCACACGCCGGATGACACTCTCGATAAAATTAATCCCGATGAGCTAGCACAAAACGTAGCAGCCTACGCAGCTACGATTTATATGATCGCAAACTCAGATATTGATTTCCGTAAGAAACCAGTGCCGAGCGCAAAGTGATTTTAAGAGTGTAAACGAGATGGTCTATATTTAAATAGACCACCTCTGTTTTCACTAAAGAGAGACGCATAAAGCAAGTTAGCGGTCACCAAATAGATCACCTAAACCGCCAAGCACCGAGCCTTCTCCTTTGCCGCCAAAACTGCCGCTGGCTTGAATTACCCGGTTTGCTAATCTTGAAAACGGTAGGCTCTGTAAGTAGACGGTTCCAGGCCCTTTTAGGGTCGCGACGAACAAACCCTCACCACCAAACACCATGGACTTTAAGTTACCAGCTCTTTCGATGTCATAGTCGACACCGCTGGTAAAGGCCGCGATACAACCAGTATCAACTCGCAGAACTTCTCCTTCTTTGAGTTTACGTTTTATCACTGTGCCGCCGATATGTACAAAAGCTTTACCGTCGCCGCGCAAGCGTTGCAGAATAAAACCTTCGCCACCAAAAAAACCTGCCCCAAGTTTTTTCTGAAAAGCAATGTCTAGAGATGTGCCGTACGCAGCACATAAAAAAGCGTCCTTCTGGCAGATCAGTTCACCGCCTATTTCAGACATGTCTACAGGAATAATTTTGCCAGGGTAGGGTGCGGCAAATGCCACTCGTTTTTTCCCTTCGCCGTGGTTTGTGAAGTGCGTCATAAAGATCGACTCGCCAGTGAGAACACGCTTGCCGACATTAAGTAACGCGTCCATCACACCGCCACTGGGTTTCGATCCGTCGCCCATTTTGGTTTCGAAATTGATTCCATCATCCATATAGTTCATGGCGCCCGCTTCTGCGATAACAGTTTCAGCTGGGTCGAGCTCTACTTCGACGATTTGCATGTCGTCACCGAAAATTTCGTAGTCAACTTCGTGGCATTTCATATTTGAGTTTTGCATAGTCTGGCTCCTTGAGACTGAGTGAAAATTGAATTGTAATCTTCTACCTATTATCAGCGATGTGGGGGCGAAACTTGTTTTTTCAATCAGTGATGACCGCGTGTATCTTTTAAAGGCAAATGACAGTGACCGTATCCGCTTTAGATTTTATTGGCAGGCAAATAGAATCGTCGGATTGTCCTGGAGATGTAATTTTCAGAACCTTACCTCTGTTTATTGTATCGCAGGTGCTTATTTCTTCGCTGCCTAATAAGTACACATCTCCGTCGCCGTCGTGCTCTACGCTATTGATGAAGATTGTTGGTCGCTCTTCTATCGCCACCACGCTTCCATCATTAGGATCACCTATGAACAAACGTTTACTAAAATCAGAAAAAATATGTTTCCCGCGCAGAACGCTGTGCTTATTGCCTTGATAAGCTTGGCCGCCGCTAATAGAAATTCCCTCATCATGGTCGTACTCGAAGATAGGGTTAATTAGGTCGACGTTTGGCAGCATCTCAGGAGGTTGAATGCCGATTGTGCCGCTAGCAGATTCATTTTCATAAAAAAAGAACTGACCTTCTTTAGTGTTCCATCCGTAGTGGCCTCCTGCCACTACTGCGTTAATTTCTTCAATATCGTTCTGGCCGACGTCCACTGAGAATAGCTGCTGATCTTGGTCAAAATACAGTTTCCAAGGATTGCGGAAACCATATGCGAAGATTTCATCTAAGGTATTTGGGTCGTCTATAAATGGATTACTTGAAGGCACACCGTATTGGCCATTGTTTGAAGTATTACCGAGCGGATCAATACGTAAAATTGCACCCAAAGGGTTAGAAGGGTCTCCGCCGTTTCCGTTTTCACCGTGTCCTGTACCTTGATCGTTAGAATTGCCGCCGTAACCTAAGCCTATATAAAGATAGTTTTGTGAATCGAAAACAAGGCCGCCTCCATTGTGATTGAATTGCGGCTGGTCGACACGCAAAACATCGCGCTGGCTCACAATATCGGCAGGTCCACTTAGCCTTCCTGGCTCGCCGATTTTGAGCTCAATAATGACGCTTTGGTGGTCTGCGGACTCGGAGTTCATTAGGGTTGTGAAGTCAGATGAGCTTGAAGGGACTTGCGAAGTGTGAATATACACAAGGCCGTTGCTACTGAAGTTCGGATGAAAAGCAAAACCAATGAGCCCCCGCTCATCGTAGCCACACGGCACGAATGCCCCAAGTGATATAATCGTGGCTCTCAGATCTAGATAGATCGACTTGCTTTGATCACTTAATCTCACTCGCCATACAATGCCAGTTTGGTCAGCTACAAAAATTTGTGAATTTAATTCGGCGATCGGAGCCTTGTTTGCCACGACCGGCGAAACTAAGCCGCTGATAAGTTCCTCATATTCAAACTCAGTAGTTATGGAGCTTATTTTTGTCGGAAATGGATCAACGGTGATCGGGGGAAAGAAGTTGCCAACTGAAAAATAGTTTCGGTTGAACGCTGGATTAGTTTGCCCGTCTTTCCAAGCTGGTTGTTGATCATTTTGAATTTCTGAAAGATTACTGGTTGCTGGACTATCCTGGTCTGAGTTTAACTCTTGTGCCGCTAAAATTGCCTGCTCTATAGTTCTGCTATTAGGGTCCAGTTCTTGATCGAATATACGCCTGATATCGTTGCCGTAGGCATTCCAAGGCTCATTGCCTTCTCTCTGAAGGTGACACAACTGACAGCGGATATCGCCGGACTTAGAGTCGGGATAAAGTGTCTTCCAGGAATCTAAATAAGGAGCGATTGCCCAGCAGTTTGGTGAGAGTGCTAGCGATATGCCAAATATCAAATAGGCTTTCCGAGTGCTCACAAATTTGATCATTCTCGCCTAGGAAATAAACCCAATGTCTCGATCTGAGCCTTGATAGTTTTGAAGATTCGGGAACACTCTTTCAAGATTCTCATCTTCTACGCCAAACCATTTAGCAACAGTGGCTCCATATTGGGAGACCGATAAGGTGGGTATCATTCTACCAAGGCCGTTGTAGTCATCCGCTCCATCGAGCTCCAGTGAAGGAAAGGTGCCGAATATCTTACCGCCATCTACGGGGCCGCCCATGACCATGTGCTGCGCTCCCCAAGCATGGTCTGTACCGTCGCCATTTGACGCTAAGTTGCGACCAAACTCGGAGGTCGTTACTGTTAGGACTGAGTTACGCAGTTGGTCATTTTCAGTAATTATGTCGTTGAAAGCTTTTAGGTGATTGCTTAAGTCTTCCGAGAGATTGCCGTGATTTTCAGCGTGTTTAGAGTGGGTATCAAAGCCCGCCAGTTGCACGAAAAAGATCTGCCGTCTCATTCCCAATTGTTGTCGAATAAGAATGAGTTCGGCAATTCTTGCTAAACCAGCCGAAAACGCGCCTCCGCTAAATGACACAGAATCGGAAAACCGGCTGCTTAGGTCTTGAGTGATCGAACTTAAAGAGTTTTGAAGTGCTAAGTTGAGGTTCAAGCCCTCAGAAAACAATTGACCTGCATGCTTTAAAAATGGGTCGGCAGAATTGGCAGCTAAGTTGTTTAAGGAATTCAGCGCGTTACGACGAGCGCGTATTGCCGGATTTGTTTGATCGTTTCGAAAATCTCTCAAAGAGATTAGACCATTCAGGCTGACATTATAAAAACGCTCGCTCGCATGGCTTTGTAAAATGTTGTGGCCTGAGTTAATCGAAATGTTACTAGGCAGCACCGCATTAGAAATGAATTCGTTAGCCAGCCGGCCACCCCAACCATCCTTTGTGGTGTCAATCTGGTTGCTATGATCAGCTTGCCAATAGGCCGTTTGAGTATTATGGCCTCCAAGGCCACTTGGCCGAGGCTGTGTTCTAAGAGGGTCGAGAAAAGCCTCTTTGGTAATCGGTCCGATCAGGCTGCCAACGTTGGCAACGAATGATAAGTCTCCGTCGTTAAATAGCTCACGCATCGCACTCATTCTTGGGCTGAGCGCAAAACTGTTGGCTGACATCTCGATAGGGCTGATCGGCAGTAGGTCGCTTTTATTAAACGCAATCTGAGGTCGAGCAGTAGCATATTGTTGATACTCGGTGTCAGTATTTGGGATCAGCATATTTAGAGAATCGTTGCCCCCATTCAAATTCACTACTACCAGTGATTTGTAATCGTCGGGAGATGTTGCAGCGAGTGCTTGATTTCCGAGGCCATCGAACAGTCCTAGAGAGCCAATACTAAAGGCGCTGAGTTTTAGAAAATTTCGTCTATCAGTCATTTTGTATCCTCCTTTTGACTATTTCTGAATCATGAATTGGGGCGATAAAATGATCATATTTGCTAGGTCAATTACCACTCGCCACTTGTCTTCAACTAAATACAAACTAGGGTCATGGACTTCGAGCAAAATTTCACGCATTTCGTCACTCATCGAACCACCCAAAAAGATCAAATTTAGGCGCTCTATAAGTTCTTCCGGCTGTTGTATATCTGTTATTAATGCCTCAAAAGATTGAGTGTTGAATAACAGGTTTGTTGAAGAGCTGGCAAAACTATTGCCCGCGTTGTCGTGATGACGTTGAAGGTACTCTTCGTGGGTAGTTGCTATGCTAACAACACTTTCGGTGTCAATTAGCTGAGATTCTGGGGCAAGCATATTCGCATCGCTTAAAGGGCCAGCCGGAGAGAAGTCAGGTTGATAGAAGTTGAAAACACTTTGAGCACGCAATGGAAACTGCTTTAAGCGGCTAAAGAAAATGCCGTCGTAAGCGCTAAACAAATTATTATTATTGGTTCTTCTTCGGGCCTCTAAGCCGCGCCATAGAGCCAACTGCCGAATAAAGGGTTCCTTAAATTTTCCGAATTGATTGGGCATTGTTTTGTGGCCATTTCGTGCTTCGGTATCAAGCAATATAGCGCTAATCACGGCTTTAAGATCGCCTCTAATTCCACTTCCATTGTCGTTGAATACTGTTGCGACTCTTGCAACATAGTCTGGTGATGGGTTACTGGTGACAAAGTGTTGAATCAGAAGTTTTCCAATAAATGGCCCTACATTCGGATGATTAAATATGTTGTCCAGCGCATCAGCAAGATCTTGCTCGGCTGTTTGGTTTGCATCGATAGCCGTATTGTTGAGTAACACCTTCGGGCCCATATCATGAAACGCATCAAACGAAATCATAGGCTTGGTGTGGCTTGGAATGCCCAAATTGAAGAAGCCACTGGTTTGCGGCGTGTCCCCAGATTGATAGTTCCAACCTGTGAAAACGCGCGCAAAATTCTCAACGGTTTCCTGAGTATAACTGGGTATGGTTTTTCCATTATCCAGTTCTGGGGTGCCATCGAGGTTCAATTTTACTAGCCCGATACTGAAGAGTTGCAAGACTTCACGCGCGTAATTTTCATCAGGGCTCGAAACGAAAAAGCTTCCGGGGTGAGCTGGCGGGCCAACTTGAGTGCCTGCTGGGGCATTAAGATTGAGGGTAAGATAAAAACCCATAACGCTATTTTTGGTGACTTTCTCGAGTAAATCTCGATAGTTTCCAAAGGCATTTTCGAGCAGTAAGTCGTAGTAGTCCAAATAATAGAGTGGTCGCTCATTCATACCGTTATTGACTTCGCGGGATACGACAAATATCTGGCTTAATGCGTAAGCCATACGCTGACGGAGTTGGTCGGGCGCATTCAACATTACATTGGCTAAGGCTGAATTGCCTGCGCCAGATATAATTAAAGGATAGTTGCTTACCCAGTTTTGCGATTCTGTAAAGTCCACCGTTTTTGTAATGGGAAGACTGAATTGAGAATCTAGCCAGCGCTCATATGAACTATTGCTGAGCTGAACGATATCGCTGTAACGAGGGCCAAAAGTAGATTGGATTAGAAATCGAGATGCTTCTTCAGGCTCAGTAGTGCCCCCAAGCGTACTTTCTTCTAATAAGAGAAAGTTGATTATTGGCGTTATTCTAGCTGCATCTAGGCTAGGAGGAGTTTGGGCTTGCGCTGAGGCAGCTGTGCAAATAAGTAGGGATGCGTAGCCTAATGAAAGCCAATACCGCTTAAATCTAATGACAAGAGTTGTGGTAAAACTGGTCAGCTTGAGCAGGCCAGGTTGGCGCCGAAAATAGGGATGCGATTTAGGCATCGATTACACTCCGATTGCCTTAAGAATACGACATGCTTAGCGTCGCTTGCGGTTTCAAGCGGAGGCTAATCAAACTAGTACTCTTAGGTAGTTGCATTACTAGACAAAGCACGTGCATAACGCGTGCGGCATACTCCTACCTCTAACCCGCTATCGAGTTTAACTGCTTTTTGAACAAAAGAGTAGTTGTCAAAAAACCTCAATAGACGTTTTTATTATCGTTTTTTTATCACTAAGCTACCAATTGAATAACCCGCGCCGAATGAGCAAATCACACCAACGTTTCCCGAGACTAGGTCCTTGTGATATTTGGTGAAGGCGATAATCGAGCCAGCTGATGCCGTGTTGGCGTATTCGTCTAATACAATCGGTGCTTCTTCAATGGTCGCATCGCGCCCTAGTAGGCGCTTGCTGATCAGTAAATTCATATTGATGTTGGCTTGATGTAGCCACCATCTTGTGAGGTCTTCTGGCGTATAGCCAACTTCATTGAGATGGTCTTCGATATGTTTAGCGGCCATCGGGCATACTTCTTTAAATACTCCGCGGCCATTTTGATGAAACAAGTTATCGGGGTTAAATACTTCGTCGTCAATCGCGTGTGACACATAGCCAAAGTTCGAGCGAATGTTGTTCGAAAACTGGGTGACGGCCTTGGTTCCTAAAATATCGTAGCTGTGCTCCGACGTGCAAGTTTCGGCTCCTTCAATGATCACAGCGGTCGACACGTCACCAAATATGAAATGACTGTCTCTGTCTTTGTAATTAACTTGTGGTGAGGTGAGTTCTGGATTAACCACTAATACGCATTTTGCGGTTCCAGCTTTAACCATTTCGTAAGCGCGCTGAAGTGCGAAAGTTGCCGCCGAGCAGGCTACGAGCATATCGAAACCAAAACCTTCAATTTCTAAAGCTTGCTGAACTTCAATCGAGATCGCTGGATACGCACGTTCGGTATAGGCACAGCTGACGATGACGGCGTCAACATCGCTTGCCTCTTTATTGGCGTCTTCGAGTGCAATCTTGGCTGCATTTACCGCAAACTCCGCTTGGTGAGATAGCTCATCGTCGGCCCGTTTAGGAATCCTTGGACGCATGCGTTCAATGTCGAGTGCGCCATCTTTAATATAGATATAACGTTGCTTGATGCCAGAGGCCTTTTGAATAAATGGCGCCGATGACATAGGCATTTCGGCGACACTTCCATCGGCAATTGCCGATGCATTGTCAGCATTAAACTTGGCTGAGTAGGCGTTATAGGAGTCAACAAGTTCCTCATTAGTTATAGTATGAGGTGGATTCCAGACGCCGGCGCCACTAAGGACAACTGATTGGTTCATAAGACACTTCTTGTGATATTTCGTAAAGACTGGATGGTAAAGCACTCAAGCCTTAGTTTCAAAAGTTTCAAAAGTTTCAAAGGTCGAGATGGCGAATTTAGCCTATACGAGACTGTAATCGAAGACAAATAGTGATACTTTTTATTGAGTTAAATCCACCAAGTGCCAAAAATCGTGTTTCAAAATAGAGCTAAAAAAATCGACTACCAACGTTTGCAAGGCCTCTGCTTTATTGGTGAATACCAGCGGCAGATACCTGTGAGCCTCACGCGGATGATCGAAAACGCCTACGATTGGGAGCACTTACCTCATGTTCATAGTTCGAGTTTTAAATCGATAGAGTTATTCGATGAAGGCGCTTGGGGCTGGCAAGCAAAAGTCATACTACCAGACAGTCGCGCTCAACACTTAGAGCTACTGGTAGATCGAGACAATAACTATTGGGCCACCACTGTTTTATCGGGTGATGCCCGCGGTTTTGAAATTCATACGCATGCGACCGAACGAAAGAGTCGCGAAATCGATGTGCTGGTAAAGTTTTATTTGCCTCAAGCATTCTCGAAAATATTGAAGCTTTTAAATGTCTCTCAGCGTCTTTTGCCTTTTTCTTTGTATAAGCGTTTTGCGCGTAAGTTAGGAGTTTACAAAGTCGCTAAAAACGAGAAGCCAAAGATTTCCATTTTAAAAACCTTGCAGCGTCAGTATTCAGTGTTATACGACGAAGACGAGATCTTAATGAGCAGTCGTCAAGACGCGATTGATCACCGAAAAGAGTCGAAGCTTAATGACGCACCACACTCCTTAGTTCTTGGAACCCCGGAACAGTTAAATCAGCAACTACCAAAAGTAGTACAGTTCGGTAAGCAGCGTTTTGTCATAAATCAGTGGCCAGATGAGTGGCGAGTTTACGCGGCCGAGTGCCCACACTTACTTGGACCACTGGAGAATGCTCAGATCGATCAAAATGGCCAGATCACCTGCCCATGGCACGGCTATAAGTTCGATATAAACACCGGCAAAAGTTGCGAAAAACAAACATTGTTCTTAGCTAAACCACCAAGCTTAAAATTGCTAGATGGTCACCTTTGCCTAGTGTCAGCGGCCTCCGATTCTAGCCATCAAAACTGATGCTTAATTCAAACATGTTTGCTAACAGGGAGTTGGCGAATGCGTTTTCCATTAATCGCGAAAATAGCATTGGTTAGTGCTGGCGCTATCGGTGGTGTACCTGGTTCGCCTCCGCCTCCGAGCGTGTCGGTGCCGCTATTGATGATTTCAACTTCGATGTCGGGTGATTCATTCATGCGCAGCATTTTATAGTTGTGAAAATTACTTTCTACTACCGCGCCGTTTTCAATCGTTATCTCGCCGTACATCGCAGCGGTTAAACCGTAGATAATGCCGCTTTCCATTTGTGCGATAAACCCATCCCTGCACATAGCATATCCTGGGTCAGCCGCGCAAAATACTTTGACGACACGAGGTTTGCCGTTACTCATATCCACGTCGACCACTTCAGCAACGATGGTGTTGAACGATCGATGCAGTGCAATACCTTGTCCCCATCCTTCAGGCATTAATTTGCCCCAGTCAGACATCTTAGCCGCGGCCTCTAAAACAGTGCGAGTGCGTATGTCATTAGATAATAAATCGTAACGATATTGATAAGGGTCGATTCCGGCTTTTGCCGCAAGTTCATCGATGAACGATTCAGTAAAGAAAGCGTGTTGAGTATGGTCGACACTGCGCCAAGGGCCAAAACGGATATGCGTTGGACTATTTACGTAATGAATGTACTGGTTAGCTATCGAATAGGGCAGTGTTGGCGCTTCCACCGGCTCATGTTTGTCAACGAATTGATTCTCCCAGGCTTCAGGCTTTCCAGAGGAATCTAGGCTAGCCTTAAAGCGGCTCATGACGGCAGGGCGATAAAAATCCTGCTGTGTATCTTCTTCACGTGACCAGATCATCTTAACTGGAATGCCTGGTAGCGCGAGGGCTAGTTTTGCGGCCTGAATCGGGTAGTCGTCCATCGCACGGCGGCCAAAACCGCCGCCTAAATAAACGTTGTTAATGACTATTTTGTCTCGTTCGAAGTCAAACTCTTCGGCAAGTAAATTACGGATGCCCAAAGGATTTTGTAGACCTGCCCAGATTTCTAATTGGCCGAGGTGAGCCCAGGCGGTGCAGTTCATTGGTTCCATGGTGGAGTGCGCTAAGTGCGGCACCCTATATTCAGCCTCAATGACCTCATTCGCGCTGGAAAGAATCGAACGCGCGTTACCGATTTTATAGTCATCTTCTTCATCGCCATTCGCTAATGCTGCATCCATTGCTTGGCCGAATTGAGTAAACATGTTCGCCGAATTGCTGGCCTGAATTTCCGGTTGTGAGTAGATGATTTTGACTTTATCGAGCGCTTTCTTAGCTTGCCAATATCGCTCGGCAATAACGCCAACGCCTGCGCCTAGGTTGACCACCTTGATTACGCCGTTCATCGTCTCAGCGTCACTGCTATCGACTGAGCTAATTGTGCTGCCAAACACTGGGGCACATTTAACGCATGCGTATTTCATATTTGGCAAATCGACGTCGACGCCAAACATTGCGCTACCATCAACCTTCGAGGGGATGTCGAATCGCTCTACGTGTTTGCCCATTATCTTAAATTGATCTGGCGATTTGAGTGTTGGTTGTGTCGGCCCTTGAACTTTAGCTGCCGCCTCGGCGAGTGCGCTGAAGGGTGCTGAGCGATTGCTTTGGTCATGGTAAAGATATGAGTTTTCAACGCGAATTTGATCACTAGATACTCCCCATTGGTCTGCAGCGGCATTAACTAATAGCTCGCGTGCCGCTGCACCGGCTGTGCGCATGCTCCAAGCTCCTGTGCCCCGCACGGAGAAGCTACCTCCGGTAATTTGCAGACCTAATTTTTGGGCTAAGGTTAACGTAACTCCTTTCAAGGTATCTTCCACAATGCCTGGTGCCTTTCCAGGGAGTGCAAACTCTCGAACAATGTCATGTGTGGCATATTCATCATGAGCGGGTGCTTGCTCCATTGAAACGGATTTCCAGTCGGCGTCCATTTCGTCGGCTAACATCATTGGTAATACCGTGTGTACTCCTTGCCCCATCTCTGCATGTGGCACGATCACTTTGATACTATTATCTGGTAGGATTTTGACCCAAGCATTGATCAGAGTCTCGCCTTCGTTTTCGATCACTTCGGCTAGTTTGGGAGTGCGGTGGCCTGGCCGAATCGCGACGCCAACAATCAGTCCACCGCCGACTAATGCGCCCGTCGTTAAGAACGCTCTTCGTGTCCACTTACCCATTGCTTGTCTCCTGCTCTCGATCAGAAGTAGTTGGAGCGATATCTATCTCTATGGCTTTCGGAGTACGGTGTTCGAGCTTAGCCGAAGCGCTATGAATGGCCTTTCTAATACGACCATACATTCCGCAGCGGCAAACATTGCCGGTCATAACCCTATCGATATCGTCATCGCTTGGCTTGGGGTTGGCTTCTAGCAAGGCTGCTGCCGACATGATTTGCCCTGATTGGCAGTAACCGCATTGGGGCACCTGTTGTTCAATCCAAGCTTCTTGCAATACATGTAATTGCGCTGACGGGTTTGCAGTACTCCTTTCACTGCTTGGGGAAATGCCCTCGATAGTTGTAATTGAGCGGCCGGCTACTGCTGAAACTGGCGTTACGCATGAGCGAATGGCTTTACCATCTAAGTGCACAGTACAAGCACCGCATTGTGCAAGACCGCAGCCGAATTTAGTACCTTTGAGTTTGAGTTCATCGCGCACTACCCACAACAATGGGGTGTCGGGTTCAATATCGAGCTGATGAATGGTGTTGTTGACCGTTATTTCAAGCATTGGCGCAGACCTGTTTGGCTGTATTAGTCGAGTTGTCTATTTTTGGTGAGTTTATCAGAGTCATATGAAGCGAGATTTGAAGTTGACTTTGTTCGATTAGCGTATTTGGCATGATAATTAATATTTATCTTGCCAAATCTATATGATTAATTTAATTTATCATCTCAATTTGGAATATATCTTTAATAAAAGGCTGAGTTGCAACCATGAGTGATCGAAATCATTGGGCGTCTTTCAATTGGCAGGACCCATTTCTACTAGAACAACAATTGAGTGACGAAGAGAACCTAACTCGCGAAAGCACGCAAAAGTTTGCCCAGAACGTACTCGCGCCCAGAGTGATCGACGACTATCGTAACGAGGCCTCCGACCGGGAGCTTTTCAAGCAAATGGGCGAGCAAGGTTTACTCGGCGCGATGATCGAGGGCTACGATTGCGCAGGAATGTCCTATACCTCGTATGGATTAATTGCTCGAGAGATTGAACGAATTGACTCAGGATATCGCTCGATGATGAGTGTTCAATCCAGTTTAGTGATGTTCCCGATATACGCTTTCGGATCAGAGGCGCAATGCAATAAGTACTTGCCTAAGCTCGCGAGTGGAGAATGGGTAGGCTGTTTTGGATTAACTGAGCCCGATTATGGTTCTGACCCTGCCGGCATGGTGACTAGAGCAAAGACCGTTAGCGGTGGATATCAACTAAGTGGCGCAAAAATGTGGATATCCAACGCGCCGATTGCCGACGTGTTCGTAGTTTGGGCCAAAACCGATGACGGCGTTGTGCGTGGCTTTATTCTCGAGAAAGGCGTGGAAGGTTTAAGCACGCCAAAAATCACAGGCAAGCTCTCATTGCGCACCTCGATCACAGGCGAGATTGCGATGGATAATGTATTTGTGCCCGAAGAAGCCATGTTGCCAAACGTGCGCGGTTTGAAAGGTCCGATGTCATGTCTAAACAGCGCACGTCTAGGTATCTCTTGGGGAGCGCTCGGTGCCGCTGAGGCATGTTGGCATTCGGCTCGCCAATACACTTTAGAAAGAACTCAATTTAATCGCCCCTTAGCGGCCAACCAATTGATACAAAAGAAACTCGCCGATATGCAGGCTGAGATATCACTCGCCCTACAAGGGTGTTTGCGTGCAACTCGTTTGAAAGAAGAGAAAAAGCTAGCGCCCGAATTGATCTCTCTGCTTAAGCGCAACTCCTGTGGAAAAGCGCTTGAGATAGCGCGAGCTGCGAGAGATATGCACGGAGGAAATGGTATCTCCGACGAGTACCCCGTGATGCGTCACATGATTAATCTAGAAACCGTAAACACCTATGAAGGCACGCACGACATTCATGCCTTAATTTTAGGGCGTGCGCAGACTGGCATTCAGGCATTCTTCTAAACGCTATCGCTGACTCGTTATGAAGCTTAATCTCAAACAACTCGAAACCTTTGTACTGGTAGCTGACCTTGGAAGCTTTCGCAGCGCGGCAGAACGTTTGAGTACCACGCAGCCAAATGTATCGTCACGCATTGCCGCTCTGGAAACATCGCTTAACACAGTGTTGATGGAGCGCGATCCAGGTTCGGTTCGGCTGACCACCAAAGGTCATGAGTTGCTTGGTTATGCCCGCAACGTTTTATCTTCGGTTGATGAGCTGGTTGAAGCCGCGAATGGTGAGGCGGCTTTTGATGGTGCAGTGCGTTTGGGTGTAAACGAAATGGTGGTTCACACATGGCTGCGTGATTTTATGAAAGCCTTCAAGGCTCGCTTTCCGAATGTGGTGATCGAGTTGAGCGTGGATTTGTCGAGCAAGTTAGAGTCTGATTTAGCCGAGCGTAAAATCGATCTTGCGTTCCAAAGTGGGCCTTTCGCTCGTAAAGCCTCAGGCGAATATTGCCTTGGTGTGTATCCAATTATTTGGGTGGCGTCTCCAAGCATTGATTTACCCAACGCTAAGCGACTTGATTCCAAGCGACTTGATTCCAAGCGACTTGACCCAAAAGATCTGAGTCGATTTCCAATTCTTACACACGCACGTAGAACTCGGCCCTATGAAGCAGTTGCTGCGCATTTCGCTCAATGGCCAAAGCTGAGAACCCGGCTTGTTCCGTCAAGTAATCTAGCCGCCTGTTTGCAAATGACCACCGATGGCTATGGAGTGGCGGCCTTGCTCGCGCCTATGGTCGAAGATGAAATTGCTAACGGCCAACTTATACAACTTGACTACCCATGGGTGCCCGAGCCACTCAGCTTCGCTGCGCGCTTTGATAAATCGAAGTCCTCGAGTGTTGTTCAAAGCGCCGCCGAAATCGCGCACGAGTGTGCAAAAAAATATTCTGACTCATTTCAATCAAGCTTCTCTAAGCGTAAGCGCGATATAACAAGTAAAAAAGCATCATGATAGACCAAGCTTCAAACAACAGCATAAGAATGGGCGTTGATATCGGTGGTACTTTTACCGATGTGGTATTAGAAATAGGCGCAGAACAGTTTTCGACCAAGGTGTTAACTACCTATATCGCTCCCGAGAATGCCATCATCGACGGCATGCAACAGGTGTGTGAAAAGGCTGGAATTAAACCTTCCGACATTGAGCAAATTATTCATGGAACTACCTTAGCGACAAACGCTTTAATCGAGCGCAATGGCGCAAAAACCGCTCTGATTACAACCGAAGGTTTTCGCGACGTTATTGAAATGCGAACAGAGTCTCGTTTCGAGCAATACGATTTAAATTTGAGTTTGCCTGAACCTCTATTGCCAAGGCAGCAACGTTATACGCTTAACGAGCGAATCAGCGCCAAAGGAGAGGTCTATCAAGCACTCGACAAAGCAGAAGTTCAAGCGCTTGCTGAGCAGATCAAAATTGCAGGCTATGAGAGTGTTGCCGTCGGTCTCTTACACTCTTATTTGAACGACAGCCATGAGCAATTAGTTCGAGATGTTTTAAATGAGGTTGTGCCAGAGGTTATGGTTTCAATATCATCTGAGGTGTCGCCACAAATGAGAGAGTATGAACGCTTTAACACAGTGGTGGCTAATGCTTATATCAAGCCTTTAATGAAAAGCTATTTAGGCCGTTTAGAAGGTCGATTGCGTGACGAAGGTGTTACTTGTAACGTCTTTTTAATGCATTCTGGCGGGGGCATTATTTCGATAGAAAGCGCCTCAGAATTTCCGGTTCGCTTAGTTGAATCAGGCCCAGCGGGTGGCGCAGTATTCGCAGCAACCATCGCGGCTCGCTATGGTCTTGATAAAGTGCTGTCGTTCGATATGGGTGGCACTACCGCAAAGATTTGTTTGATCAATAATCAAACGCCAAAGACCAGCCGTGTCTTTGAGGTGGCAAGAACCTACCGCTTTAAGAAAGGCTCAGGCATGCCTATCTCGATACCGGTTATCGACATGGTTGAGATTGGTGCCGGAGGAGGGTCTCTAGCTCATGTAGATTCGATGCGGCAAATTCGAGTTGGCCCCGAGTCGGCCGGTTCTGAACCTGGCCCAGCTTGTTATGGTCGTGGTGGCGCCCGCCCAGCCGTAACCGACGCAGACTTGGTTCTCGGCAAGTTAGACCCTGCTAATTTTGCCGGTGGCTCGATTAGCTTGCAAACAGAAGACTCTGAGCGCGTCTTGGTCAGTGAGCTTGGAGATAAATTAAACATGGATGCCCAAACCGCCGCCTATGGTTTGCTTGAGGTTGTCGACGAGAATATGGCAAACGCAGCTCGCGTTCATGCGGTTGAAAATGGTGAAGACTTAGCCGACTACACAATGATCGCGTTCGGTGGTGCTGCTCCACTACATGCTGGCAGATTGTGCGAGAAGTTAGGTGTTGATCGGCTTTTGGTTCCGGTCGGCGCTGGCGTTGGCTCAGCCATCGGTTTTCTTCGAGCACCGTTTAGCTTTGAAGCAAATCGAAGTGTGTTCATGCGCTTGTCTGAATTTGATGTGCCAATGATTTCCGGCCTGCTGAGTGAGCTAGAACAAGAGGCGAGAGGTTTTGTAAAACGTTGCGATGACGGCGCTGAGATTCTGTCCGGGTTTAAAGTCTATATGCGCTATAGCGGCCAGGGTTGGGAGATTCCCGTAGTGCTAAGCGCCGAGCAGGCTAAGAAACCTGATATGCAAACCTTTAAGCGCTTATTTGAAGAAGATTATCGAACCCTGTTTGGTCGAATTGTCGACGGTATGGATATTGAGATAACGGTGTGGGCTGTGAACGCTACAACGCCTCCTGAACGTGTCCAACAAGCACTAGAATTAAAAGGTACCAGCGCCGCTCCAATTGAAACTCAGCGCGCAATGTTTGACGCCGCCTTAGGGGCCGAGCAATCAGCAAATGTGGTTTTGAGAGAGGCCATGCAGTTTGGTCAAACAGTAAGAGGGCCAGCCGCGATTATAGAGGACGAAACAACCGTTATTGTACCCGCGAGTCGGGAAGCCATTATGCAAAGCGATGGCTGTATTGATGTGCGCGTGAGGGCGAGCTAATGAATAAGTCGACACTAAATAGTCAGTCTCTAAAGAGCACTGTCGCCAAACAAGTCATGTGGAATCGCATGATTTCAGTAGTGGAAGAGCAAGCACAAGCCTTGATACGTACGGCATTTTCCACCTCAGTACGCGAAGCGGGTGATTTGTCAGCCGGCGTATACGACTACGATGGTCAAATGCTTGCGCAAGCGGTAACCGGCACGCCCGGCCATGTGAATGCAATGGCGGCAGCGGTCGCACATTTTATTCGTCGTATCGGTCGAGATAATATATTTGAAGGCGATGTCTATATTACTAACGACCCTTGGGAAGGTACCGGCCATTTACACGACATAACAGTAGTTAGCCCATCGTTTCATAAGTCTAAGCTGATAGGCTTTTTCGCTTGCACCGCGCATGTGGTCGACATTGGAGGTAGGGGGTTTACCGCCGACGCGGCGTCTATTTATGAAGAGGGCTTGTATATTCCTATCATGAAAATGGCAGAGCGGGGGGAGGTAAATAGCACCTTAATGCATATTGTTCGTGGCAATGTGCGAGAGCCCGATCAAGTGGTCGGTGACATGCACGCCTTGGCTACCTGTAATGAGATTGGTCATTTACGATTGCTTGAAATGATGCAAGAATTTGAGCTAGACGATTTGCAAGAAATCGCTGAGTTCATCTTAGACAATTCACGTATCGCCACACTTGAAAAAATAGCAGCGCTTCCCAAGGCCTCAGCAACGGGCGAAATGACGATTGACGGATATAACACGCCGATCGAACTCAAGGTCGCGCTAGAGATCACAGATGAAAAGGTGTTGTGTGATTTTGATGGCTCGTCTGGGGTGGATAAAATGGGCATTAATGTGCCTTTGGTCTATACCCAGGCCTACTCCTGCTACGCATTAAAATGCGCTATTGCGCCTGAGGTACCCAATAATGCGGCCTCACTAGCTCCGTTTGTTATTAGCGCACCTGAAAACACATTATTAAATGCGCTGCATCCAGCACCTGTTGCTCTGCGTCACGTTGTTGGGCAAATGCTGCCCGATGTTGTTTACAACGCTCTAGACAAAATACTGCCCGAGACTGTCCCCGCCGAAGGCGCCAGCACATTGTGTAATTTCCAAGTGTCACTTCGCCCGAGAACCGATGCGCCAGCGCCTAAGGATGCCGTCAGAGCCGAAGTCCTCACGTTTAATTCTGGAGGCTCAGGAGCAAGGCCAAGCTTAGACGGTATGAGCTCGACTGCATTTCCATCAGGCGTAATGACTATGCCGGTGGAAGCTACCGAGCATACTGGGCCGATTATTATTTGGCGTAAAGAATTACGTCCTGACAGTGGTGGCGCAGGTAAGTATCGCGGTGGTCTTGGTCAATTTATGGAGGTGGGCGCTACCGACGGGCACGAATTTGATTTCTCTGCGATGTTTGACCGTGTCGATCATCCTGCTAGAGGGCGACAAGGAGGCCACGATGGCGCCCCGACTGTTATTGCACGTGACGATGGCGTCGCTATGCAAGGCAAGGGTAAGCAATTTGTGCCAAATGGCCGCCGAGTCAAGTTGGAGTTTTCTGGAGGGGCTGGCTACGGAGACCCAGGTGAGCGAGATCCTGAGTTGGTTAAACGTGATTTTGCGCGCGGTTACATTTCAGCTGAAGCTGCAAAAAAAGATTATGGTTTAAGCGACTCCGATATAGACGAGATCAATAGAGCCTTGGCCCTCGGAGAGGCCTTAGGTGATTAAATGCGACCTTGGCGCAAAAAAATGGCGCAGTGTTGTTCAAGTGATCATTTAAGGAAACCATTGAATGAAACGAACTAGAGAATCATGGTATGAATAAGTCGCTAAATCCTGTTTCATCAAGGCTCGTGCCGATTAAGCCCTCGGCTTCAGCGTGGGTAAGCCAGGCCGCTAAAGCGCTGAAGGCGCAAGGTCATGATGTTATCGACATGGGCCTAGGTGAGCCCGATTTTGATACCCCTGAGCATATCGTGCAGGCTGCTCATGCGGCCGCTAAAGCAGGCCAAACGCGTTACCCGCCAACGAGTGGAACCGTTGAATTAAAGCGAGCGGTCGTGGAGAAATTCAAACGTGAAAATGACTTAGATTACTCTAGCTCTCAAATCATTGTTAGTAACGGCGCCAAACAGGTCATTTTTAATGCACTCATGGCGAGCTTGGAAGATGACCAAGAGGTTTTGCTGTGTGCTCCTTATTTTGGACAGTACAAAGATATGGTGCTAATTCTCGGTGGCAAGCCTGTCGAGCTGCCGTGTTCGGCCGATGATAAATTCTTAGTGACTGCATCTGCACTTGATAAAGCGATTAAAGATAAGACTCGATGGATCATCCTCAATGCGCCTTCGAACCCGACCGGCGCTTTGTATTCACTCAATGAGCTCAAAGCTATTGGTAATGTGCTCGAGCGTCATTCGCATGTGATGGTAATGGCCGACGAAATATACGAGCACATAGTATTCGACGATCAAAAATTTTTATCATTCGCGGCCGCCAACCCGCAGTTAAAAGATCGTACGCTTCTTGTTAACGGCGTTTCAAAAGCCTACGCCATGACCGGCTGGAGAATTGGTTACGGTGCTGGCAACAAAGAGTTAATTGAAGCGATGGTGAAAGTTCAATCGCAAATATCTTCGGGTGCTTGCTCAATTGCGCAAGCAGCGGCTGCGGCGGCTCTCAATGGCCCACAAGATTCAGTTGAAAGGTTTAGACTGGCTTTTGAGCGTCGGCGAGATTTAGTTGTATCTCGTATTCAGACAATCGATGGTCTCACGCTCGACCCGCCAGGTGGCGCGTTTTACGCCTTTGTGGGCTGTGAGGCATTTGTAGGAGCGGCCACTCGCGATGGTAAAATCATTGAAGATGACACACAGTTTACTCAATACCTATTGGAAGATGCCAAGGTGGCCGCCGTAGCTGGCAGCGCCTATGGCTTGTCACCATTCTTTAGACTGTCCACCGCAACCTCTGACGACATACTTAATCAAGCAATTGATCGTATCGCCGAGTCGCTTGCTAAACTTACTACTCAAAAAAGATAAGCAATATGAAAAAACTGGTTCTTACTGGCGCCGCAGGCCGCCTAGGCTCATACCTACGCGAACCGCTTTCTAAGATGGCTGACGTGCTTGTTAGCACTGACATCGTCGATGATATCGGGGGGCTTTATGAAGGCGAATCTTATGTTAAAGCGGATTTAGCAAACTTAGATGAAATGGTCGACGTTCTTAAAGACGCAGACATGGTTGTGCATTTTGGTGCAATTGGCGACGAAGCCCCGTTTGAGCAAATACTTGGCCCAAATATTATTGGTGCCTATAACGTTTGGGAAGCGGCCTACCGAAACGGTGTTCGACGTGTGGTTTATGCCAGCTCCGTCCATGCAGTGGGCATGCATTCTAAACGCGATTGCATCGGTACCGACGCACCGCATAGACCTGACACGTTCTATGGTTTAGCAAAATGTTTTGCCGAAGATTTAGGAAGTCTTTATTGGGACAAACGTGGTGTGGAGTCGGTGTGCATGCGCATATTCTCGTGCGCACAAGTCAATAATGCCAGATCACTTGGAACATGGTTGTCTTATGACGATCTAATCCATATGGTCGAACAGTCGATCAAGACACCAGTAACTGGTTTTACGGTTGTGTATGGCATTTCAAATAATGACCGCCGTGTTGTTGATAATACTAAAGCCAGCTTTTTAGGCTATAGACCTAAAGATAATGCCGAGCAGTACGCCGAGAAAATTTTAGCCAATACACCCGTATTAGATCATTCTGACCCGGAGCATTCTCTAATTGGCGGGCCATTTGCCGTTGTTGAGATAGGCCATAGCGGTCTCGCGACGATGAATGTGGTGGACGACACAAAACTAGTCGATTAATGAGCTTGGTCGATCGATACTGATATTCAAATTTTGCTATGTGAGGTCTTAAATAGCTCAACGAAAGTATTAAGCGGTATCAAATTAGAGAATAGCGACCGCGCGTGTTCTTTTGCTATTATACTAGCTATAAGCGCAAATTTAATCAGAGCCCTTTCAAAACGTTCTATTGGGCGAGGTAATAATTGATCATGAAAAATATAAAAATTAGTTGCTTTATTCTTCTTACTCTAACTGCATTTGTTGCATCTGCCTCTTTGTCCGCGGCGGTCAAATCAAGAAGTGTTGAGGTTGATGTCATAGAGAACGATCAGCTGGTCGGCAAAAAAGTCGTTGTGACTTGTCGTAGGGACAATACGAAACGCGAGATTTTCAAAGAGAAAGGCGCCCGGATGTGGTGTGACAAGGTGTTTCCCGAGATGTGTGCGAAATTAAAAGGTGATTTGAGCGATAGAATTTGTTCAAGCCGATACCGCAATAAACTCGCTTCATTGAAACAGCAGGCTGATACCGAGAAAGATGACGAAGCTGGAAAGCTAAAAGCTGAACTGGAAGCCGAGCTCATAGAAATTGAGCAGAAACGTATTGATATTGCTGACAAAGTGCTTGAACTTAAGAAGCGAGAACTGGAACTGGAGAAGACTCTTAGTTAGAAATATTACTAGACTTAACTTTTTTCGTAGAATTGCGAGCTTGAGCATTTAGTAAGGCTTAAGGCTTAAGTCTGAGTGTCGAGTGATCTCACTCGCTTAGGGTATGTGCAGCTCGCAGCAATCGAAGTAATTTGCCGCCTTACAAGGATTCACTATGCCGAATTTTATGTTGACCTATTTGGGATCACCTCAAATATCAACTCCCGAAGAGAAACAATCTCATATGGATAAATATCATCAATGGATTGTAAATCTAGGTGAGAAAGCCTTAAGCCCAATGAACCCGCTGAAAAACGTCTCAGTGGTCAGTTCTCAAGGCGATGTTAGCTCTGGAGGCGAAACCGGCATGACCGGTTTTACAATTATCTCCGCAGACTCAATCGACGAAGCTCTGGCTGTTGCTCAAGCCTGCCCATTTCTGGAAGTTGGTGGCCGTTTAGAAGTCGCTGAGATGATTGAAATGGGTTAAAGGCTTGCGTATAAATCGGGCTCTCGCTTAAGCAAATTTGATAGATTTATCTAACGGCAGTTCACGAATTCGTTTTCCAGTAGCTGCAAAAATTGCATTAGCCAGCGCTGGCGCCGCAGGTGGTGTGCCTGGTTCGCCGATGCCTTTTACTCGGTCTCCGTTTTCCAAAATGCGCACTTCAATCTCAGGTGCTTGATAGAAGCGCATTGCCCTGTATTTATGGAAGTTGGTTTCTTGAACTTGACCGTTTTCAATACTTATATCGCCACTCATCGCCGCGGCTAAACCGAAATTAAGCCCGCCTAACACTTGTGCCTCAATGTTGCGAGGATCCATTGCCGTGCCAACATCTACGGCTGCATAGGCTTTGACGATTTCGACTTTGCCATTAACCATTGCCACTTCGATGACTTCGGCTGCGGGTACTCCAAAAGACAAAGAAAAAGCAACTCCACGACCGTGGCCCTCTGGGAGTGCTTCTCCCCAATTTGACATCTCAGCGACGGCTTCGAGTACCTTTCGGCTTGGTTCATGCGTCATTAAATCAATGCGCATTTGCAGTGGATCCAAGCCTTTAGAGTGAGCAATTTCGTCCATCATGCTTTCATGAAAGAACCCGTTTTGCGATGAGCCAACCGAGCGCCATGAGCTGATTGGGAAGTCGTGCTTCACTCGATAACCGGTAACTCGATAGTTTTCTACTCCATAAGGCTGATCCCATGCTGCTTGTACAATGGCAATGTCTGGGCCCGCGGTAGGAATACCGAGTCGCCCCATTTGCGAGGTGTTTACTGAACCGCCTGCAAGTTGTAGGTCAATTGCTGTTGGACCTTTTTCGCTAACGACGGCTTTAAAGCGGGCCATCCCATTAGGCCGATAATTGTCGTGCGTCATATCCTCTTCACGAGTCCAGGTTAGCTTAACCGGTGTGCCTTCCATTTCGGTGGCGACTTTAATGGCTTGAATGATGTAGTCCATTTCTAAGCGTCGGCCAAAGCTACCCCCTATATTTGTGGTATGAATGCGGATCGCGTTTTCCTCTAAGCCTGTAATGTTCATTGCTTCTTTTAGCGCTTGAGTGGGAATTTGGGTTCCTGCCCACACATCGAGCTTGCCGTCACGCAGCCAAGCGGTTGCATTCATCGGTTCCAATGGTGCGTGTGGTAGATAGGGCACTTTGTATTCGGCTGAAACGATAGAGCTGGCGCTTTCTAATGCTGTATCTACGTCACCGTCGTCGCGAAATTGACTGTCTTGATGATCTTCATGAAAGCTCTCCCCAACGGCTTCAAGATGCGCAGCAGTATCTTGCGGGTACTCCGCATTAGCCCAATCGAATTCGATGGCATTTACCGCTTTGAATGCATACCAAGTATTACTGGCGATGACCGCGGCGCCATTGTCGATTGCGACTATCCTTTTTACCCCGCGCATAGCTTCAGCTTTGCTCGCATTAAACGAGTTCATTGACGCGCCTAAGCTGGGGTTAACTCGGATGCTGGCATACATCATATTTGGTAAGTCTACGTCGATGCCAAATTCTGCTGTGCCGGTGGATTTAGCTGGTATGTCTATTCTGTTTTGCGACTTTCCAAGAACTTTCCACTCAGATTGCGGTTTGAGCGCTACCTCGGATGCCGGTTCGATCGAGGCTGCGATACTAGCTAAGCTTTGATAGCTCAAGGTTTGACCGTCGCTTGAAATCACTTTGCCGTTTTGAGTTTTTAAACTACTCGCTGAGGTAGCAAGTTTTTTCGCGGCAGCTCGAATCAATATGTCGCGTGCAACTGCGCCCGCTACGCGCATTTTTTCATGCGCATCGGCCACTGATGATGAGCCACCAGTAATTTGCAGACCAAGTAATTTGGCAGGAACATGCACGAAATTACGCACACGATTGGCTGTCGAGCTGATATCCGTGGCAGCAAATGGAATCGCTTCTTCTAATACGGCGGCATTAAAATAAGCTGCTGATGCAGGGCCGTGCAGCACATTTATTTGTTCGAGCGCCACGTCTAATTCTTCAGCAACTAAGGCTGCTAAAGTTGTGTGTACGCCTTGGCCCATTTCCGCTCTGGGGGCAATAATTGATATGCCGTTTTGATCGATCAGCACGTACGGAGTTAACGCGGCGTCACCGTCGCTTAGGTCAGTATTAAGTGGGTTGTCAATCGGCTGTTTATATTTGTAGTAACCGAAACCAATGCCACCAGCTATTGCGACTGTCCCGAATAAAAAAGTACGGCGGGTTATGGTGCCGAGTTTACTCATGAAGTTACCTCGGGTTGCGGCTTAGTCTCAGGTTCAACTGCTGGGCTTTGCTCAATTTCACGAATACTTTTAGCGGCCGACTTAACCGCGGCTCGAATTCGCGGGTAGGTGCCGCAGCGGCACAAATT
>CAKZRZ010000199.1 GCA_937918955.1 uncultured Arenicella sp. | reverse complement strand
ATCGTGGTGCTGATCGCTTTTTGTAATTCAAACGCAGGCAGCGCTGGTACCTCAGGTGGCATGTAATCGTTGCTGGTCCCTTCGCCTCGAATCGCCGCGATTGGCAGTATTAGATCGCCAACCGAGTTTTTCTTTTTTAAGCCCCCACATTTACCTAAAAACAAAACTGCTTCAGGCTTAATCGCGCTTAGCAGATCGCAAATAGTTGCCGTATTTGGCGAGCCCATTCCGAAGTTAATCATGGTTATACCATTGGCTGTGGCGCATGGCATTGATCGGTCGAGACCAACAACTTCAACGCCAGAGAGTTCAGCAAATATATTCAGATAGTTCGAGAAGTTGGTGAGCAATATGTACTTACCAAAACCATCTAACTCCATGCCGGTGTAGCGCGGCAACCAATTTTCTACTATTTCTTTTTTGGTTTTCATAATATTCCTTTTTTCTTTCTTCTATGATTGAGAACATTATACCAAAAACTGAATTAGAGTAATTTGACGATTAGCTCCAGATTCGCTTAGTTTGACCCTACCAGCTACCGGTTTTAGGCATCGAGGCCCAAGGTTCTTGTGGTGCTAAGCTCTCGCCTTTCTGTAATAGTTCAATCGAGATGCCGTCTGGCGAAATTATAAACGCCATATGACCATCGGCGGGCGGCCGGTTAATCAGTACACCTTTGTCCATAAGCCGCTGACAGGCTGCGTAGATATCGTCAACTTCATAAGCGAGATGACCAAAGTTTCGTCCGCCAGTGTAGTTATCCTCGTCCCAATTGTAAGTCAGCTCAAGTTCGGGAGCGCGCTCAGCTTTCGCGCGATCTAAATCGTATGGCGCGGCTAGATAGATCAGTGAAAACCTACCTTGCTCACTGTCGTAGCGCTTAGTTTGCACCAGCCCTAGCTTGTCGCAGAAAAAATCTAAGGCGGCATCTAAGTCGCCCACTCTAATCATGGTGTGTAAAAATCGTAAACTCATGTTGTTTCTCTTTACTTGATGTTCTCGTGCCAGGGCGGCTTAGGTGGTACTTTCATTGAGCCACTGGGCTACATCTTCAGCATAGTAAGTCAAAATAGCGTCAGCGCCGGCACGCTTGAAACTGGTTAAGGCTTCGAGCACAACCGATTTTTCATCGAGCCAGCCATTTTGTGAGGCTGCTTTTAACATGGAATACTCACCGCTTACTTGGTAGGCGAAGGTTGGCATCTTGAAGCTATCTTTGGTTTGGCGAACAATGTCTAGATATGGCATGCCCGGTTTGACCATCACATAATCTGCGCCTTCATCAATATCCATGGCTACCTCGTGTATGGCTTCGTCTGAATTCGCAGGGTCCATTTGATAGGTATACTTATCACCCCCCTTGAGGTTTCCAGCAGAGCCAACGGCATCACGAAAGGGCCCGTAAAATGCTGAAGCATATTTGGCTGAGTAGGCCAAAATTTGTGTGTTGTGCAATTGTTCTGCTTCAAGTGCCGCACGAATGGCGGCAATGCGCCCGTCCATCATGTCTGATGGCGCTACGATGTCGGCGCCCGCTCGCGCTTGAGAAACAGCTTGTTTGACAAGCACTTCAATGGTCGCGTCATTCATGACATAGCCATCGTCGTTTAGCAGGCCATCTTGGCCATGAATGGTAAATGGGTCTAGAGCCACATCTGATATAAGGCCGAGCTCCGGTACTGCGTTTTTAAGTGCTCTCATTGCGCGCTGCGCTAGGCTATCATCATTGTACGCTTCTTCAGCAAGCAACGATTTTTTGTTCTCGCCAACAACTGGAAACAAGGCTAATGCTGGCACGCCGAGTTGCGACAGGCGTTTGGCTTTTTCCACCAATAAGTCAATGCTCAGGCGTTCAACTCCGGGCATAGAGTGGATTTTTTCAGTTTGTTGTTCGCCTTCGATCACGAATACAGGAAGGATTAAGTCGTTAACACTGAGATGGTTTTCACGAACCAGTCTTCGCGAAAAATCATTTGCGCGATTGCGTCTCAGGCGGCTATTTGGGTAGTTTCTGTTCATGCGCAGAGTGTCGCATTAAACCGATAAAATTTCGAGAAGCTTAGCAGAGACTCTGCAGTTTTTAGCTACAAGCCTCGCACCATACGGCGCCCGCCAACCCGAGGCATTTGATCCATAATATAGGCCGCTCGCTCTTTTAAATAGTCGCTTGGTTTTGCAGGGTTGGACCTGGACGGTGTGGGTAAACTTGCGGCGATCAAGGCCGATTGTTCAGGTGTAAGCTCCATGGCGTCGATTTTAAAATAGTGCTGACTAGCAGCGCCCACTCCGAAAACCGATTTGCCGAATTGAGCAAAGTTGATATACAGCTCAAGAATACGCTTTTTCGGGACAATTAATTCCATCCAAACTACTAACCAGGCTTCAATACCCTTGCGAACGTAACTTCGTCCTGGCCATAAAAATAGATTCTTAACGGTTTGCTGTGAAATTGTGCTTGCGCCACGCGACACTCCCTTCTCGCGTTCTTCTAGCACTAGTTTAATCTGCTTGAGATCAAAACCGTGATGGTTTGGAAACCGCTGATCTTCGGCGGCGATTACCGCATTGGGGAAATACAAAGAGACATCGTCAAAGTTAACCCATTGATGTTTAATGTTGGTATTTTGATTACGTTTATTAAGCTCAATAAAGGCGCTGCTTGGTGGGTTATAGAAGCGCAGTGCAATCATCGGCGCGGCCGAGATAAAGCAGATCAATAAAAACAGCCTAAAGCACCATCTAAAAAACCCGCGGATAAAACCGCCACGTTTTCGTTGTTGCCGAACACCCTTGGGTTGTTGATGCCTCGATCGGCGCCTTGACGGCCGCATAAGGTCACGCATAACTATATTACAAACGGCGTTACCCGCAGCACCTCATCCATGGTTGTTAGGCCTTCAGAGACTTTCTTTGCACCGCTGTGGCGTAAGGTCATCAAGCCGTCTTTCTTTGCTTGTTGGCGCAATGCATGAAGGTCGCCATCGGGCTTAACCAATGGTTTCAATTGATTGGTCATCTCCAGCATTTCGTACAAACCTAGTCGACCTAAAAAGCCTGTTTGACGACATTCTAAACACCCTACGGGCTTGCACGGTTTTTCGGGCTCAAAGCCCGCTTCTTGGGAGAAGTCTTGCCATTCTTGTTCGTCAATAACATCGGGTGCTTTGCAGTGTTTGCATAAGGTGCGCACCAGTCGTTGCGCCATGACACCGAGAACGGTAGCGTTGATTAAATACGCAGGCACGCCAAGCTCTTGCATTCGGGTAATCGCTGAAGGAGAGTCGTTTGTATGTAAGGTCGATAATACCAAGTGGCCAGTCAATGCCGCTTGGATTGCCATCTCAGCGGTCTCAAGATCTCGTATCTCACCAATCATGATGATGTCGGGGTCTTGCCTTAACAGTGATTTAACCCCTGCTGAAAAGGTCAGATCAATTGCCGAGTGAACTTGTATTTGGTTGAATGACGGCTCGACCATTTCAATTGGGTCTTCAATCGTACACACGTTAACTTCGCTGGTGGCAAGGTTTTTTAGCGTTGAATATAATGTGGTCGTTTTACCAGAGCCTGTTGGCCCGGTAACTAAGATAATGCCGTTTGTGTGTCGCGTTTGCCTATTCCATATATCCAGTTCGCGATCACTTAAGCCAAGTTCGTTAAATGAGCGTTGCAATACTTCAGGGTCGAAGATTCGCATCACCATTTTCTCGCCCATGGCAGTAGGTACGGTTGATAAGCGAAGCTCGATCTCTTTATTATTTGGTGTGCGAGTTTTCAATCGGCCATCTAATGGGCGACGTTTCTCAGAGATGTCCATGCGTGCTAGCGTTTTCAAACGGCCGGTTATCGCCAGCAGAACATTCGGTGGAACTTGATAGGCGTTGTGCAACATTCCGTCAATTCGAAAGCGTACCTCGCCGCGTTCTTTACGCGGTTCCAAATGAATATCACTGGCGCGTTGTTCAAAGGCATATTGCAACAGCCAATCTACCAGTTGAACAATGTGATGGTCTTCGGCATCGAGTTGGCCAGTGCGGCCAAGATCAACTAGTTGTTCCAGGTTTTGTTGCAGGCTGCTACTGGTGCGATTGTCATTGACCTTAGACTTGCTGATTGACTTCGCCAAGGAGTAAAATTCACTGACATAGCGATCTATCTCGAGTGGGTTTGCGAATACCACTTCGATTTCTCGTCGAAGCAAGCTTTCTAGATTATCTTTCCAGGATAAATCGAGCGGGTTCTTAACCGCTAGCGTGACGCGCTCGGGAGAGGCTTTTACCGCTAAAAAGCCGTGTCGTTTTGAGTAATCCGATGCGATCACTGAAGTTACTGAGCCAATGTCTATGTTTAATGGGTCGATATTAAAATAGGCCACGCCGAGTTGTTCAGCGAGCCATTCGCATAAAGGCTCTAAGAGAATTTTTTGGCCAGTTTCAACGCGCTCTGGCAAGCTGCGAGCTATTCCTACTAAGGGGTGAACTAAACCGGTGGTATCATTGGCGAGGTTTGCGTCGATACGCTTCGCTTCGCTTGCAGATATTAGGCGACCTTTAAACATCGCTTTGAGTATCGATTTGTGATTTAGTTTTTCTATGCTCATAAATTTGTTGCTTATGGCTTATGCTTTTTAGTAGGGCTGTGATGATGGTATGCCATGAAGTGCTATCATGCTAGTGAATTTGTTGTTAGAGCAAATGCAATCTGTTTATACGCCAAAGGCATTAAACGATTTATGACTAACTTATTTTGAAGGTTTAAGACTATTAAGTGGTTTAAGACTATTGGAGGTCGTCAATGATCCGAGTGATCATTATTTTATTGTTCCTGTTTATTATTTGGGTGCTCTATGCGTCTGGATTTGATAAGCCGCGCAAAATTCGTATCAGTATTATTGCGGTTGTGCTCTGCCTTGTCGCCTTTTGGTTTGATGGCTATGACAAGCGGCAGATATCAAACTTGGTTAGTTTGGAGAGTGTCAATGTGTGTGGGCTTAGCGCTGAATACAGCTATCGCACTAACTTTGATTTCACGTTATGTGTTCAAAACAACGCCGAGAAAGGAACCTTAAGTCGAATCGACTTCGCGGTGATCGCGAAAGACTGTCGTGGTGCTGAGTGCACTGAAATTCAGCGTGTAGAGCGCAGCACGCCTATAGACATTGCACCAAAGCAAGAAACAAGCTTAGAACAAAACATTAGTTTTGATCAAGTTGACCCAGATTCGAATACAGTTCAATGGTCTGCGCTTATTTTAAAAACCAAAGCGCATCGCTGATATATCTCGATTTATGGATAAACGCAGGGTTTTATGGGGCTTGATCCGCGCAATGCTATTGACGCTGATTTTGGCTTTCTTATTCGTCTTATTTAGAAGCCTCAGTGGCCCCTCGAATACCAGCAGCAGTGCACAGAGCGTGTTTGATAACGTAGTAGTTGGTCAAACGGCATTGAGACGCTCTGGCAGGCAACGTTTGTGGGCAACCCGTTTAAGTGAACCTCAACGTGCACAAGCTAAACAGCTGAGCGAGTGGCTCATTGATGAAAGCGTGGGCTGCGCAATTGAGCAAACGCTTTGTATTGTGCTTGCCGAGTCACAACGCTCAGGTATTGACTTGGTTTATTCTGCAAAAGCTCCGAAACAACTGCCAAAAGGCGCGCCATGGTTTGGTGGTTTTGTGGACCCGTCAACTGGCGGCGTATTCGATTTTATGGGGCGAGCCTATAAAGGCGTTCGTTCTGATGATCAACGTAGTGGATTAGATCTTTATCAAGCGAATTAAGTTGTGGGTAAAATCTAGCCGAACCAGCTTAACGGCGCTTCGTGTAATAGAGCTGCTTGCTCACGCAAGCTCAATATGTGGTCTTCCCAGCAACGCTGTGTATTAAACCACGGGAAGGCGATCTTAAACGCTGGGTCGTTCCAACGTTTGGCAAGCCAGCCGTAATAGTGAATCAGCCTCAGAGTTCGCAAGGCTTCAATAAGGTGTAGCTCGCGTGCATCAAAATCACAAAACTCGGTGTAGCCGCTGAGTACCGAGTCAAGGCCAGCCGTTCTATCGGCTCGATCACCCGCTAGAAACATCCATAGATCTTGCACAGCGGGCGCCATTCGCGCATCGTCAAAATCGACAATATGCGGCCCGTCATCGGTCCATAGCACGTTGCTTGGGTGGCAGTCGCCATGGCAGCGAATTAAGCTTACCTCGCCTGCTCGCTCATAGCATTGCTCCGCTTCTACTAGGAGTTGTTGAGTAAGAGATTGATAAGCCTCAACGAGTTCGGGCGGTATAAAATTGTTGCTCAGTACAAAGTCTCGAGCGTCATAGCCAAAGGTTTGAATTGTTAAGCTTGGTCGGTGCTCAAAGGCTTGCGCTTTACCTACTTGATGTATGCGGCCCATGAATCGGCCCATTTGTTCGAGTTGATCGAAGTCTTCTAAATCAGGCGCGCGGCCACCTCGATTGCTAAACAAGGCTATTCTAAAATGCTCTGTTTCTAGAAGGGTTTTACCGGCAACCGTTAAGGGTGCGACCACCGGTATTTCAAGCTCGGCTAACTCTAAGGTGACAGTATGCTCTTCAAGAATCGCATCGTTGCTCCAGCGGTTTGGCCGATAGAACTTCGCCACAATGCTTGAGCCATCGTCAAGGCCTACGCGGTAGACTCGGTTTTCATAGCTATTTAGCGCTAGGAGCCTGCCATCACAGTTGTAATCAAATTGTTCTATGCTGTTTAACACCTCGTCTGGCGACAGGTTTGCGTAGGCTTGATCTGGGTTGCTTAGAGAAGAGGTCAAAGTATGTGTGTGGCTAGATGCATTTGCAGGTTTAATGTTAGAGTGAGGATATCATGCACATCGAGAATCAACGGCGTAATGCTATAAATGATTTGTTGGTACCTAAATTGAGGCTCATGGGGGAGGTAGTTATGACAAAACAAGCAGTACTAACCGCATCGCCGCCAGTATTGGTGGCTCATCGAGGCTATTCTGGGCGTTATCCAGAGAACACCTTATTAGCGTTTGAAGCCGCATATCAGCATGGAGCACGATACATGGAGCTCGATTTACAGCTCAGCAGTGATCGTGTGCCGATATTGCACCATGATACTAGCCTTAAGCGCATGAGCGGCATTGATTTGGATATTCGCGATACTAAAGCCAAACAAGTGAAGGCGATGAACGCCTCTTACCCGCAGCGATTTGAAGAAGAGTTTAGCGACAACCGTTTTACATCCTTTAAAAAGTATTGCAAATGGATGGCTAGAAATGACGATGTCACCACCTTCGTGGAAATTAAACAAGAGTCGATTGATCGCTTAGGCATCCCAGTGTTGATGGATGAAGTGCACAAGCGAATTCTGAGTACCGACACTGAGTCACAATGTGTAATTATCTCGTTTAATCACGAGGTGATCGAATACACACGTAAGATATCGTCAATGCGCACCGGATGGGTTTTGCCTGCATGGAACGACGAGAACCGTTTGATCTCGATTGACCTTAAGCCAGATTTTTTGTTTTGCGATACCGACAGCTTCCCAAGAGACGACAATGATGTGTGGAAAGGCAGCTGGCAGTGGGCTCTGTATAATTTGGATGACGTGAATTCGGCGATTGAGATGGCGAACCGTGGTATTCCATTTTTAGAGACGAATCAAATTGGAACTCTAATGGCCCATGATGGTTTGGCTAATCTTTTGTAGACTGCCTTGAGAAGCTATATATTTTTTAGGGGTAAAACATGACTAAATTTATGATGTTGGCAGTGTGCCTTTGTCTTGGGGCGTGCGTAACTCAGCGCGATTCTAACAATTTAGTCGGGAGTGACGCAGTTAACGAGATTTTACCCAATCTCAATATCGGCTTATTCGAGATGACTCCTGTGCTAACGAGAGCTGACGCAATTAATTTGAGCGCACAGCAGCAAGATGAGTTTTTTCAGTTTTTCGAAGACGTTAAATTTCAGAATGTACCAAAGCACCAGCGAGTAGCTACCTATTTGGGTTTAATATTCGACCAGTTTACTTACTCCGAACGAACCTTGACGGCACAGCAATCGTTAGAGCTAAAGACCGGAAATTGTTTGTCTTTGACGATGATAACAACAGCCCTTGCTGAGCTAGCTGAGGTGAAATTGAGTTATCAGTTGTTAGATCAGAATCCAGTATATTCGATCAATAACAACTTGCTAATAACATCTAATCATTTACGTGCTGTACTCAAATCTGAACCACGATTAGAAGACGATAAAGGCCTGATATCACATTCATTTATTCGGATAGACTATTTTCGGACTGACGGTTTGAAATATATAGACAACATTAGTACGGAAGTTCAAATGTCACTCTTTTACAGTAATTTGGCGATAGAGAGTCTGTCAGAAGAAAAAATGGATGTGGCGTTTTCCTATGCTTATGAGGCTCTAAAAATAGATCCAAATAATTCATCTGCATTGAATGTACTAGGAATACTGCACCGTAAAAAAGGTGACTTGGCTAGAGCCGAAGAAATTTATCGGCGTGGCGCCAAATATTTTACTAACCCAGTGACCTTCGTAAACAACTACAAATCTCTGTTGGCTAGTCAGTCTCGCGAGGCTGATTTGGATGAGCTGATAGGTGAAATTGCGATGAACCCCCAGGATCACCCTTGGTCTTGGGTTCGTGCGGGCAGAAATGCATATAATGAAGGGAATTTCGAAAACGCGATCTCTTATTATCGACGAGCAATAGATTTAGCGCCAGATATTCATCAAGTTTACGCGTACGCCGGTGCAGCGAGTTACGCGGCAGGCTATCGAAAGCAATCGAGAAAGTATATGCTTGACGCGCTAGCTAAGTCAGTGAACTCATCGGACCGCGCTGCCTATAAAGGAAAACTTAAAGCGTTAAAAAATAAAGATCCGCATCACTGAATATGAGGCGGATCTTTTGCTTTTTCGATTAAAACATTGCGAACTAATTCTGAATAGTTTTTGATCAGCAATGAGGAAGTCGATGGTATTAGATTTACTTCGCTAACGCATCTCGGATTTCAGCAAGTAGCTTAGCTTCATCCGAAGGCTCAGCTGGAGCTTCTGGTGCTTCTTCTTCGGCTTTTTTCGCCGCGTTCATGCCTTTAATAACCATAAACAAAGCGAAAGCAACGATAACGAATGTCACCATGGCGTTGATGAACAAACCATAGTTGATTGTGACCGCACCGGCTTCTTTTGCTGCTTCTAAAGTTGCGAAGGTTACGCCTTCACCGCCTTTGATAACTGCGAACATGTTACTGAAATCAACGCCGCCCGTGAAAACGCCAACGACAGGCATGATGATGTCGTCAACAAATGATTTGACGATAGTGCTGAAGGCTGCGCCGATAACGATACCAACCGCCATATCGACAAAGTTGCCTTTCATGGCAAATTCTTTGAATTCTTTTAACATTTTATTGCTCCTGAGATTATCAATCGATGTATTTATCGAATGTGCTTAATAGTTAGTGTTGCTTGCCGTATACGTTTGTAAAGCAAGCTTATTAAAGTGTCTCGAGATTTGAGCAAGTGAGTTGGCTCGCTAATAAACAGCCTTCTCTACCTGCGCCCATCACCCCCGCGACCAAGCACATTCTTGCCGTGAAACTGACTATTTGCAAGTAATTGTTAATTTAGTAACAAAAATTGTCAATTTGAAGAATAGCGCAGACTTACTTGGTAATAGGGGTGGTCTGATACGCCCTTGTCTAGCATTTCACCTCCTTCCACTGTGAAGCCTTTGCTAAGAATCCAGTCGATTCGGTCAGGGTTTTCGCTATCTAAGCCCGCCACTGCGACTGCGTCGACTACCTCGATATCCTTTAGCGCATTGCGTAAAGCGCTAGTGTCGGCGCGGCTATTGAAGTCGCCTAATAGAATTGCCGTAGGGTACTTTGCAAACTCTTGCAGCACAATCTCGAGTTGGTCTTCTCGCCCGCCACGCGTATGTAAGTGAGTATTGATAAAGTGAAACTGCCTACCCTGCCAGCTGACTTCGGCAATGGTCATGTTGCGAAAACTCTTGCCAGAGGTGTCAGGCAACATTTCCACACGCCAATCTTTCACCGGCAGTTTGCTTAGAATAGCGTTGCCGCGGTGCTCACGAAACCAACGCATGCGTGTGGCACTGAAAAGCCATGAAAACTTGCCATGCTTGGCTAAGCGCTCAGCTTGGTTGGGGTTAAATAAGCCATCAAAGCCAACACCGTAGACTTCTTGCACGCCGACTAAGTCGGCCTCGCTGATCACCTTGGCGCTGGCCATTAGGTCGCGCTTGCCCTCTTCACTTTTGCCGGTTTGAATATTGTAACTCGCGACCTTTAGAAATTCTGGCTGGTAGCTTGTATCTAATAGCCCCTCAAAACCATGGCCGCTTTTTTCCTCGGCGGGTTTTGCTTTGCGAGCAACAACAACTATGGCGACAACAACAAGTAGAACAATCAGTTTAAACATTGGTTTTGGCGATGAGCTATTTGAGAGCCATTATTTGCTAGCGACTAGATAGGCAACATAGGACAAACAAGCCTCGCCCTCCTCTGTTTTGCTGAATACGCCATCACCGCTTTCTCCATCTTCGTCAGTACCTTCCCAGTAACAATCGGCTGTTTTAAAGCCGGCTTCTATCAGCAAGTCGCGTAATTCAGGCAAGCCCCATAAGCGCCACTCGTAAGTAAATGCATCGGTCATTTCGGTGCCATCAGGAAACCTGAAATGAATGTGCAGCCTCGCCTCGCCAGTAATTGGGTTGATTGAGTCTTGGTCCCACACATAGGTGAAACTTTCATCATCCATTTCAGTCTCTTCTTCGAGTTCTTGAATGCTTTCCGGGCCACCGTGCAAATCACATACGAAGATCCCGTCTTCGGCGAGGTCTGCGTATACCCGGCGGAAGTAATCGAGCATGTCGGTACGCTTCTTAAAAATCCAATACGAGAAGTTTTGCGCGCATCGCACATCCGGTGCTCGTCGGCTTGGGTTACGTGCGTCTTCTTCGTATTGCACAACACGCTTGCCTGCTTCACCAAGCGGCTCTAGGTTATTTTTTAAACCCCAAGCTAGAGGTTCTGGGTCGATGTCGTATGACTCGGTTGTGTAATTTTTACCCAGTGAGGCCCAATGACCAGACAATAGGCAGGTGCCGCAAAAGTCTTCACGAAGGTGTTTTGGTTTTTTGCCGCGAAGGCTTTTATAGGTATCCACTAAGAAGTCTACGTCCTGCTCAGCTGACTGAACGGCACGTTGGTACAGTACGTATTTATCGGCGGTTTTAGCGGTAAATTTTTTGCCCATTGCTAACTCTATTTAATTGAAACATGCGGTGCTAAGAATGCGAGCAAGTGTAGCGCAAAAAACGAGGTGTAAATAGCACCATGGCACGCCTTGTTTTTTCTCGTTTGTACAAAATTAAATCAGCTTAAACTTAGCCGCCTAACTGTGCTGCTGTTGTTGTGATAAATCTGCCGTATACTCTCACATGAAAATCATGGCCAATGGTCAAATTCTCTGTTGTCGAGCTAAGCTGTTTCTTGAGTGATGTTTTCAATAATAATCGCTAACTTGTTGATAAAAATAGAAAGTCTGTTTTTCCAGCTATTAACTGGTGAAATCGACTTATACACAAATAATTTAAGTCAATAGTTTTGAAAAAATATTTTTCGCTGTAACATTCCTGAAACAATCGAATTGCCGTAAGTTGTTGTTTTTGTTGATTTTTAAATAGTGGTTAAAAAATAAGCAATTTTTGTCAAGTCAATAACCATCAACTATTACAGCTTACTCGCTCGTTTTATCAACAAAGTTATCCACAGGCTGTGTGAGTAACTTTTTCGCCATATCCGACAATTTGTCCAAACCCGCATAAACAATGACTTTATCCATTTTCGGAGCAAGAACAAACCATATACTCAGCGTAGCTGTGCCGGTACCCTTGCGTCAAAGTTTTGATTTTTTAGTGCCGATTGAGTTAAGCCAACAAAGCATTGAACCAATGGTAGGCGCACGGGTTAAGGTGCCCTTTGGTTCACGTAAATTAGTGGGTGTAATTTTAGAGGTAAAAAGTGAAAGCGATTTTCCCGAAGAAAAGCTCAAACCTGCACTTGAAGTACTCGACGCACAAAGCCTTTTTGACGCACCACTTTGGGAATCTTTGCAATGGATCTCACGCTACTATCTTGCACCTATCGGTGAAGTAATAGATGCAGCCTTGCCCGTAGCGCTAAGGCAAGCCGCAAATCTAATGCCGAGTAGTAAAAAGACCTGGTCTCTCACCGAGCAAGGTCGCAGTCGGCCTGTTGATGAACTTAATCGTGCACCTTTGCAGCTCGCCTTAATCAAACGGTTTATGCAGCAGCGATTTTTATCAGCCGACGATTTTAAAGACACAGCATCGGGTTGGCGGCAAGCGATTACCGCCTTAGTCAAGAAAGGCTGGGTAGAGGAAATTGAAGCCGAACCCTATTTACCAACAAGAGAATTGTTAGCGCAGATAGATGGGCAAGCGTCCTCGTTGACTCTGACATCGCAACAAAGTGAGGCGGTTGATTCAATAAGAGAGGCAATAAACCGCGACCAGTTTTCGTCCTTGCTGCTACATGGAGTGACTGGCAGTGGCAAAACTGAAGTCTATTTTTCGACCATGGAATCGGTGCTGCAAAAGGGTCAACAAATTTTGCTTTTGGTGCCTGAGATCGGCTTAACCCCGCAACTGGTGGAGCGAGTTGAGCGCCGTTTTAGCCAAGCTGTGGTGCAAATGCATTCGGCTTTAAATGATACCGAGCGGCACCATGCTTGGTGGCACGCCAGAGAAGGCAATGCCAAAATTGTGATCGGCACTCGTTCCTCGGTGTTTAGCTCATTCGCTGACTTAGGCTTGATTATTGTTGACGAAGAGCACGATGGTTCGTTCAAGCAACAAGACGGTGTGCGCTATCAGGCTCGGGATGTGGCAATCTACCGAGCAAAGCAGGCTGATGTTCCGATTGTTCTGGGTTCAGCAACGCCGTCGCTAGAATCGTATATGAATGCCGATTCTGGTCGCTATCAATTGCTGCGCTTAAGTGAGAGAGCGACAAAAGTTAACTTGCCAAAAATTGAGCTGATTGATTTAAACATGCAGCCCACCAACGATGGCTTGAGCCCAGCAATGCTCGAAGCCATTAAAGCAACGCTAGCGAACGACAAACAAGTGATGCTGTTCTTGAACCGTCGAGGCTACGCCCCGGTTTTGTATTGTAAAGACTGCAAGCAGGCAGCCAAATGCCATCGATGTGATTCCAATTTAACACTGCATCGACGAGTTAATAGAATGCGGTGCCATCATTGCGGCTATGAGGGGCAAATCAAACTTAAATGTGACTCCTGTCATTCGACAGAGATGGTGGACGTTGGCGAAGGCACTCAGCGGGTTGAAGATGCCATTGCATTGCGTTTTCCTGAACATGCCCTGCTAAGAATTGATCGAGACAGCACCAGCCGTAAAGGCGAATTAGCCCAAGTACTTGAGCAAGCTCGTTCAGGTGCCGCGGATATATTGGTTGGCACGCAATTAATTACCAAAGGCCATGATTTTCCGAATGTTGGCATGGTGGGTATTTTAGAGGCCGATCAAGGCCTCTATAGTACTGACTTTCGTGCCAGCGAAGCGTTGTTTCAACAGATTTTACAGGTGTCCGGGCGCGCAGGCCGACGCGATGAGCTTGGTCGTGTTTTTATTCAAACTCGTTTTCCCGAGCATCCGTTCTTCGACAGAGTAACGCAGCATGACTTTATCGGTTTTGCGAAAGACTTAATGCAAGAACGCCAAGCGGCTAGCTTTCCTCCATTTGGTTTTTTTGCATTACTAAGAGCTGAATCACCTCACCAAGCGCAGGCGCTGCAGTTTTTACGCAAAGCGCGTCATGAGATGCAGCCGCAAGACGGAGTGCGAATAATGGACGCGGTGCCCGCTCCGATGGAGCGCCGCGCAGGAAAATTTCGCGCGCAACTATTGATTTGCGCAAACCAACGTTCAGCTCTGAACAATACCTTAGCGCAATGGTTGCATTTGATTGCAGTTGATAAGGACGCTAAAAAGCTCGCAAATTCGGTGCGCTGGAGTTTGGATGTCGACCCTCTTGACCACTATTAATTGCCATTCCTAATGCTGTTGCTCAAGCGCTTTCACCGCTGAGTAGCTAGCTACAAGATAGGGAACTAGGTAGTTAAGGGCCATCTTAAGAACGCGCTCAAGGTTGAGCTCATTATTCATTATCGCATCGCCATGATTAATGGCTACTAATATGGTGCCAACAAGCAAGGACACTTTGATGGCATTGATAACCACTAATTTAGAAAAGACCAGTTTGAAGAACATAGTGAGCGAACATGATGTTAAAGGTTGAGATAAAAATCTTGACGCATGGCTTTTATAGCAGAATTAAATGATGAGGATGTACCAACGGCCATAGCAATTGTCATATTCGTAGTAGACAATACGTCCACAACCATAATAAGTAGTACGTATCCCTACCATCAATCCCAAAACGAGTCTTAATATGAATGCGAAAACCTTGTTGTTTACCCTAAGCCTTGGGCTGGCTAGCCTAAGCGCTAATGCCCAAGTAGAAAATGGCACCTTTGAAACGTGGTCGAATGGATCTCCAAGCAGCTGGACCACAATTGATTCTGGAATTCTATTAGACCAAGTCACAAGCCCTATTGTTGACGGCCAATATGCGGCGCAGGTCACGGTGACGACCGGAACTCAAAGCAATACTGATTTGCTACAACAGTTCGATGTTGTTGCAAACCAAAGCTATAACTTCGAGGTATCTGTTTATCACACTGAAGGAAGTGTTGCCGCGCGTTTAATCGCCGACGGTTTTCGTGTCTATTCAGACCCATCGATTCGTAATCAGTGGCAACAAATTAGATACACGTACAACGCCACCACCACTAAGACTATAAACCTAGGTTTACGTTTCTATGACCGACCGGGTTTT
>CAKZRZ010000198.1 GCA_937918955.1 uncultured Arenicella sp. | reverse complement strand
GAACGTTTGCCCGAAGAGGGTTTTCAAGGTGTCGAGTCGGGAGATGGCGAGCAAGTTGAATGGATTGTAGCGTGGTCAGCTGAAGCGTCAGAGTTAATTACCGAGAGCTATGTGAATTTGATTCCCACGGCACAGGGCGGCACACACGTCAATGGTTTGCGGATAGGCCTCACCGAGGCGATACGCGAGTTTTGTGATTTTAGAAACTTATTACCCAAAGGCGTAAAGCTCTCTCCGGATGATGTTTGGGCACAATGCCAATATGTTTTGTCGGTTCGTATGCAAGACCCTCAGTTCTCAGGGCAAACTAAAGAGAAATTGTCGTCACGAGAGATTTCTCAGTTTGTTTCGATGAAGGTTAAAGATGCCTTTGCGCTTTGGTTGAATCAAAACTTAGAAATTGGCGAGCGTATCGCTATGGTAGCGATTGAGAATGCGCAAAGCCGCTTGAAATCGGCTAAAAAAATCACTCGAAAGAAAATCACGCAAGGCCCGGCATTGCCCGGTAAGCTCGCCGACTGTTCAAGTGAAGACATCGACGTTACTGAATTGTTCTTGGTAGAGGGTGATTCAGCGGGCGGCTCAGCGAAACAAGCTCGTAACCGAGAAACGCAGGCGATTATGCCGTTGCGAGGTAAGATTCTTAACACTTGGGAAGTGGAGTCAGCTCAAGTATTGGCTTCTCAAGAGGTGCACGATATCTCGGTTGCTTTAGGGGTAGACCCGGGCTCTGATAATTTGGATGGTTTGCGATACGGCAAAATTTGTATTCTCGCCGACGCCGACTCGGATGGTTTGCACATTGCCACTTTACTTTGCGCTCTGTTTGTTAAGCATTTCCGAGCCTTAGTCGAAGCAGGGCATCTATACGTTGCCATGCCTCCTTTGTATCGAATAGACCAAGCTAAGCAAGTTTTTTACGCTTTGGATGATGCTGAGCATGACAAAATTATCGCTCAAATTAAGTCTGAAAAGGCCAACGCCAAAATTAATGTGCAGCGTTTTAAAGGCTTAGGTGAAATGAACCCGAGCCAGTTGCGTGAGACAACCATGCAGGAAGACAGCCGCCGCTTGGTGCAAATGACTATCGGTATGGGCGATGCCACTTCTAAGATTATGGACATGTTGCTTGCCAAGAAACAGGTACCTGCGCGAAAAGCATGGTTGAGTAGTAAAGGCGATCAAGCCGAAGTTTAAACGTGATTAAACCTGGCTTATACCAACACTTTAAGGGTGCGATGTATCGAGTGATGGAAGTAGCTCATCACTCTGAGACTGAAGAACCCCTGGTTATTTACCGCGCGCTGTATGGCGAAAAAGGTGTTTGGGCTAGGCCGTTATCGATGTTTACTGAAACGGTTGAACGCGATGGAGTGACAAAGCCCCGATTCGCCTATTTAGACCTTCAGAGCGAAGTGGAGCAGCGCTTAAGGTTGCGCCTTGAGCATGGAAGTGTAAAACAAGGTCAACTGGCCAAGTTAGAGCTGGCCATTGCGGCCACAGAGACTATGATTGCAAACCATGAGTCGTATATTGCTCATGACTTAACTTGGTCCGTTAATAATGCTGATGAAGCGGTATTGTCAATTTATTGGCAGTCGCTTGAGCATGCTAAAGGGTTTAGTTTTGATAGTTTATCTGACTATTTAAACACGAACTCTATAGAGTTCTTCTCTTCTGCCCGTGGTGTTGAATAGTCTCAGCTAGAGTATTGAAAAGTAGCTCACTAAATAGTTCGAGCCTACCTAATGACATCATCTTCTAAATCGTCTACCGCTTCGAAAAAAACAACGCAAAGAAAGAACTTAAAAAAACGAAAAAGAGAACAAAGAAATCTACCTACAACCGCCTTGTTCATCTGGGTTCGGTTTTCGAGATCAGCGCTAAGTATTTTCTTGGTAAATAAAAAGCCAGTAACACTTTAAGCTACTGGCCTTTTTGATCTGATTAAGTGCTTTCTAGACTTTTAAAATGCTGGTTTGCAGTTTTCGAAAGTGAGATCAGTGATACCGATATCAGTAAATTATTCTGATAAGTTTTCGTAAGCCGCGGCCCGTTCCAGATAGTCCTGATATGCCGGCACACTGACCGCAGCAAGAATACTGCCGAAAAACAGTACGATCATCAGACCGGCTAAGATCTTTACCCCTAGTGGATTTTTGTTTGGCTCGGCACCGAATTTATTTGGACCAGCAGTACCGCGTCCAAATATTACCCACAAGGCAACAAAAAGATTTACTAAGGGGATAAGCAGTAGCAAACAAAGCCAACCAGACTTGTCCATATCGTTAAAACGTCGTTTTGCTAAAATAATAACAAACACGAGCACCGCAATATAAGCAGCGAAAGTTAGGAGGCCAAATAGGCCCATAAGAAGCCCACCTCCATCACTGCTAAACATGACGGTTAGACCGATAAGCACACCAATAACCGGGAGTGTTATTAAATAAAACGCAAATAGGTACGCCAGATACCTTAAGCGGCCAATTCGGCCGTGAACACTAAAAAATTTCGGTTGATAAGGGGTGTTATTTGCAGCTTGTCGAACATCAGACTCAGGTGCTTGGTAGGGATTTTCGGTGGTCATAAAAACTCCGTTTTTAGTTTATATTTATTCTATTGGCAGCTTTGGTTTAACGACTTGGCATCGGATACATCAAGTTGCTTCCAAAATTGCGTTGAGTAGTTTAGCATCGAACAGGAAGTTATTTAAAGCGCGCATTTACAAGGACCTGAACGGGCGACTTGATTAGTGACAGAAGTACAACTCTTAATGCACAAAATTAGGCTGCAGTATCACATGGCTTGGGAGTCTCTCGCTCCTTTAAACACCAGGACCCAAGAGAAATAAATTGATGGAACCTATCTTCTTTACTTTGAGTTACACATGAAGCTAGACACAGTGGCGTTGGTAGAAACGCCTGAAGGCACCGATCTGCACGCTGATCTCGTTGGTTTGTTACCGCGTGCCCTAGCGTATATAGTCGATTTCTCTATACGAGCCGGAATCATTTTTGCGCTATGGATTTTCGCTATTTTTCTGGGCGGCACTGGTTGGGGGCTATTCCTCATTGTCTTTTTTCTTCTAGAGTGGTGGTACCCAGTCTATTTTGAAGTGTTTCGTGGTGGGCAAACCTGGGGAAAGCGAATTTACAAAATTAAGGTTGTAAGCGACGATTTAACACCAATTCGCTTGGGCCCATCACTTATTCGAAATTTGTTACGGAGTGCTGATATTTTTCCTTCATTTTATGGTGTTGGGATTTTATGCATATTGACAACCCGTCGTTTTCAGCGATTGGGCGATCTAGCCGCTGGGACCGTCGTGATCTATAGCGAGAATGAGGTGCACGACACTTCCGCGCTTAATGCTGTTAGTGCGGTCACGCCGCACCATCCAATCGGAGAAGATCAGCAAATGGCGTTTATTAATTTTGCGCTCAACCGTGGAAACATGTCTCAGGAACGCCAAGAGGAGATTGCTGAAATTATTCGCCCTAGGCTGCCGCTTAATGCCGACCGCGCATCGGATTATGTGCGTGGCGTTGGTAAATGGTTGCTCGGTGCTAAGTAAGCCTTAAGGTTATGAAACAAACTGAATTTGAAAATCGCTACACGGCGTTTTGGTCTGAAATGGAAACGTTCTTTGACCAAGCGTCGAGTCTGGCAAGCAGTGAACAGGATGACAAGCGAGCAGCGCAGATTGCCGCATTCCCTAAGAACTACAGGCTCTTGTGTCAGCACTTAGCCATGGCGAAAAGTCGTCGTTATGCGGCGGGCTTAATCACTCGGCTTAATAATTTAGTCCAACAGGGTTATGAAACCTTATACGGCCAGTCAATCAATAAGCGCGCATCGATTATAGATTTTTTGATTTATGGTTTTCCCGCAGCATTGCGCTCAAACGGCAACTGCTTATGGCTCGCTGCTGCGGTGTTTGTATTGCCCTACGTGGCAATGATGGCGGCAGTTATGCTGAACGATCAAATTATTTACTCGGTGATGGATGCCGAATCAGTTCGTTCAATGGAATCAATGTATGACCCTGAGCTGCGCAAGCTTGGGCGCGAACGTCAGTCTGACACTGATATTTATATGTTCGGCTACTACATTGAAAACAATATTGGCATTGGCTTTCGCAGTTTCGCAATGGGAATATTTGCCGGTATCGGTAGCCTCGTTATTTTGGCTTATAACGGTTTAGTGATTGGTGCGGTAAGTGGGCATATGACCGCACTTGGCTTTGTCGATACTTTTTACCCTTTTGTGATCGGGCACGGTTCTTTTGAGCTGACTGCAATTGTGTTTAGTGGCGCCGCTGGTTTGAAGCTTGGTTTTTCGCTACTTGCACCTGGCTCGCATACTCGGCTTAAGGCGCTACAAATAGCAGCAAAGGATGCGATCAAGATTATGTACGGAGTATTCGTGATGCTACTAATCGCCGCGTTTGTTGAGGCGTTTTGGTCTTCGTCCTCCACTATGCCGAACGCGGTTAAGTATAGTGTCGGCGCGCTGTTATGGGTGTTTGTTTACTACTATTGCTTCTTTTTTGCGCGGTCACGCGTGGCGCATTATCAGAGTCGACATGTATCTTAGTAACCTTATTATAGAAACCCGTTTACGAAATGCCTGGTCGTCAATCGATTTGGGTGTTTTGTTCGCGCGACAGTTTTGGTGGCGAAGCGTCGCGCTTTATTTGGCGGTCGCTATACCAATCTTTTTGCTGACACGCTTATTGACTGATTTCGACACAGTACTGTCTTTTATTGTACTTTGGTGGTTTAAGCCTCTCTATGAACGGCCGATTCTCTATATGATGAGTCGAGAGCTGTTTGATGATAAAACTGGTTTTCTTAGAACCATACGAAATTACCGAGACTGGTTGTTCCCCGGCACTTTGGCAATTTTAACAATGCGTCGAATTAGCTTTGCACGGAGCATGTATGCTCCCATCACGCTATTAGAGCGTCCAAGCCCAGCTGTTTATAGAGCCCGTTCTTCAGTACTTGGAAATAAATACTCGAGCGAAGGTTTATGCCTTACTCTTATTCTTTTTTTTACTGAAATCGTCTTTATACTTTCTACATTGGCGGTGTTAGGCCTGATATTTCCAGATCGCATAGAGATTCCTCTTCTGTGGTTTTTTGATCTAGTAAATGTTCTTGTTTGGCTTGGTGATTTGGAGAGAAATAGCGAGATTATTGTTTCTATATTTATTTTAGTAAAGGCAGCGATTGCGCCGTTTTATACGGCAGCCGGCTTTATGTTGTATATCTCGCGTCGAGTCGAACTAGAGGGCTGGGATATCGAGATTTGTTTTCGAGATTGGATGCGAGGGTATCGACGCCCAATGGGCGGTTCTGAATG
>CAKZRZ010000197.1 GCA_937918955.1 uncultured Arenicella sp. | reverse complement strand
TGGGGAGACGAATGCCACGGAGCCAAGATGACAATCTGTTCATGGAAAATTACTCTTCACGATCTAAACGGGAAGCCAACCTCCTTCACTTTTGATCTTGTCCCTGGAAAGTCACCTCTGATCCTTGGGCAAGAAATCCGCGAACACTGCAACACCTTCAACCTAGCAAGCAAACGATATATCGAGATGAGACGCCCATACGACGACGACTATCGATATCTCTACACGTATCTAGTCCCCTCTGATCGCCGACTAAGACTTGACATCGCACCTCATCCGCTTTCCAGCAAGCAAACCCTTCTTGGGAATATCCACACGAGCGCAAAACGCCAACCCATCGCATTTTGCAAAAGAGTGCATAGATACACACACGCTACCGCAGACGAAATGAAGCTGCTATGCACAGAAGCGAACATGCTAAACAGCAACCTCGAAGCCGCGATCGAGCAAGTATGTAACGCATGCGATGTATGCGCTAAAAACGGCAGACCCGCACCGACGAAAAAGATTTCAATTACCCACGTCAATCAAGCTTTCAATGTGGAAATACAGATTGATTTCTTCTTTCCTGTAATCAGAAACAGCAAACGCACTATAATGAACATAACTGATACAGGGACGAGCTACTCCGAGCTTGTGATATGCAATTCCAGAGATGCACAATCAATGATTCACGTCATCGAAACCTCTTGGATCTACCGACACGGTGCTCCTGACGCCATTTCTGCTGACGATGAATTCAACTGCGAAGCTCTGCGTCAATTCCTGAATGTACATAACGTCCAATTCAAGCCACGCCCTACTCGCCGCCATAACAAGACCGGGATAGTTGAGCGAAAGAACGCGACCCTCAAGACAATCATCGCCCGATTGGATGACGAAAAAAGCAACGTTTCAGTCAATTCACTCGTCGAAAGGGCATCGTTTCTTTCTAATATGTTCTCTGGTAACAAGATTCTAAGCTCTTTTCAGCTAGTCCGAGGATACAAGCCATCTGTAATCGGCCTTCCCCGCTCGCTGGTAACCGAGGAACTTCTTGATGCTCATAAAGAGCAAGTTGCAACACGCAAGCTTCAACGCCTCTTGCACTCCCGAGCGCATCGTCACCATCAGCCAGACCTCTTTAGCCCAGGTGACAACGTGTGGGTCTTCTACAAAACGAGCAAACAAAACGAGACAGTAGAGTGGATTGCAGCTACGGTTGTCGCAGCACATCAGCACTACCTCGAAGTGCGGCGGACAGCTCGGGGACGCCCTACGCGTAGCATACGAAGACGTCAGGTTCAAACACAAGGGAACACTAGCTACCGAGCTTCTTTCATGCTCACTTGAAGAAGAACTGGCAAAACCAATGGCAACTCAGGACGAGACCACCGACACAGTCCCAGCAACTGACGCTACAGCGACTATGGTGCCAGACAACCCACCGCCTCAGAGATCCGATACCACGTCTCTTACACCCAGGCAACCGTCATTACTCGCGACATCACAGAGTCAGGATACGCCACAACCGCTTGCAACTACGAATCGTCCCGAAAGGGGGGAGAAAGATGTTGGCACCTATGCAGTAAACATTCAGAACGATACTATAGGTATCAATGGTAGCGAACTGCAACGCGACATATCCCAAGAGTTGGAAAACATCTACGAAATGGTCGGGTCAAAGCAAGTAACAGCAACAAAACTATCGTTTGCACCACCATTTGTTCTTCAACATGCACTCAAACAGGAACACCAGTCTAACTGGATTGATGCATACGAGGAAGTGTCAGAACAAGAAGTGCCACGCTATTCTAACATCATAACCTCACACGTCGTCTATAAGGTCAAGACAGATGAAGATGGCAACAGAAAGTTGAAAGCGCGGATTGTCCCCCACGGTAATCATGACGATGAAAAAGACTGCATACGTAAGGATTCGTCGAATGCTCCACTCTTGGTAGTCCGGCTCTTGCTGTCACTTGCTACCTTCTTGGGTCTCAGGTTAGGGACTGCAGACATAAAAGGCGCGTTTCTCCAAAGCGGACCGATCACACGGGAAATCTTTGTGAGACCTCCACGCGAATGGCACGGCCCACGAGGAAAGCTATGGAAACTATTGAAGTTGCCATACGGGATCGCTGATGCCGGTCGACAATGGCAGAAAACAGTGGAAACGTGGATGCTTGAGGTGGCTGGAATGCAGAAAGTATTCGGGCTATCACAACTGTTCTACAAGCGAAATTCACTCGGCGATATCTCCTTGCTCGTAGCAAAGGTGACAGATGATTTCCTCTTAGGTGGATCATACGAAGAAATGCGAGCATTTACCGACCTGCTACAAAAGCGATTTGATGTAGGAAAGATTCTCATAGACGAAAAGCTACTATTCAACGGATGTGAGATAGGACAGGATGAGAACGGGAGCATCACAATGGCAATGCATAGATATCTCGAGCGGCTTGCGTCGATCGACATCTCAAGATCACGCCAGAAAATGCGAGTGGACCCTGCAACAGAATGGAAGTCAAACAATACCGCTCACTCGCTGCGACTCTCATGTTCTTAGGCAACGCTGTGTTACCACAAGCCTCCTACGCGACATCACTTTTACAACAGAAGCTGCCGAAGCTTACTGTTGAAGAACTAGTTTTAGCAAACGACGTCCTCAGGGAGACACTATCCTTAAAGCCACAAATTGTCTTCAAGGCACCGCCAAAGACTACAGACATCACCGAAGTCTTAGTGTCTTCATTTTCAGATGCCTCGTTTAACCATAATGACATGTCAGGATATGGGCAGACGGGTTTTCTAACAGGCCTGCGAATCAAGCAAAAATATGCCATAGATCTATACCACGCGATAGACTGGGCAAGTGGAAAACAGAAGAGAGTGAGTTATTCGCCATATGGTGCTGAGGTTCTTGCATGCGCAGAAGCAGACGACAGGGGATACTATCTCAAGGTGGGGCTAATGTCCATGTTCCCGAATCTCAATATGCGTAACGAACTATGCACGGACTTACGTTGTCTGTACGACACGATTACGACGCTAGGCCAGAGACTACCGTTTAAGGCCAACAGTTCAACGTATAAGAAACAGCTTTGACAGCCACGAACTGAACCATATGAGATGGATTGCTGGCGAATGCAACGCCTCAGATGCGCTAACCAAACGTAATCGCAAGACAGCAAAACTACTTAACGAAATTTTAGCAACCGGCGTGCTATGCTTAAACGTTGAGTCAGGGTACGCTGTCGATAGTGAGAAATGGAAGTAACAAGCTCGCTCTACGCATCCTAAGAGCGATCGGGGGGGATGTGACAAATAAAGCAAATGCTTATGTCAAAATGCAACGCACTTAGTACAGAATGCTAAACCTCCTAGCTAACGCTATTGATGCTGAACCAGAGCCACTGCCACAACGCAATACAATTAATGCAAAGCAAAAACCATCGCGGCTACTCAATGCTACTTATGCTGAGCCAGAGCCACCGCAGCTACGCGATGACAAACAATGTAGCCTCGCCACCCGCCACCATTGCAGAGATGTGAACCGACGGAGTTCATGTTCATGAACGACTGAAGACACCTCAAGCGACACGCGAGTAAGATGCTACGAGGATGCTCGAAAGAGCATGAAGCACGCCGATACCATTATATAAGTAGCAGATAGATGAGATGCTAGAGGAGGTAGAAAAAAATACAGAGAGAGAAGCAAAGCAGTCTTGAGCTTTGCGAGCCGTCGTGCTCGATATCCTTGCCTGTAGAGTAACACCCTGTCAACAGCTTTATTACACCTTTCTGATCATGTCTGATCAGCTCAAATCAACAGTTATGGGCCCAGACAGGGCATTTACTCCGGGCAAAGATATGTTACTACCACCGCGGCTATCAACTTCAACCGACAAGTTTAAATGGCGTAAACGTGTGATGCTCTGGGTTACTACAGTGAAGCGATTTGCTAAGGGAGGAGATAAACGCGCTAAAGGAATCTTGAGTGCTTTGGGGTTGACACTTTTTAATGCACTGGATCAAGTATTTTCGTCGCAGGTAGAACAGTCTATTGCTGCAGGGATCATTAACCTTGATGGAGATGACGATGAAACGGTAAATCTCAACAAGCAGTTTCACATCGTGCACGACATCATCAACCTTGTTGCAAAGGACTCCCCCACTGACGGAATTCGAAGGCTGGTGCAAATGATGCGCCTTGTGTTTAACTGCACACGCAAAAACGGAGAATCTCCGTCCATGTTCGCTAGAAGGTACCAAGCGCTTGCGTTAGACTATTTGAATCATTGCGATACAGCCACGATTCAACAGGACGGACAGAATTTCGCAATGATGTTACTCGAGAATGCAAAACTCCCAGCAACCGTTTACAGCTCGATCATCACTAGACTGGTATCAACCATAACATCCAGAGCAGATACTGCTGGCAACAAAATCTTCGTTGTTAGTAAAGATCGCCTCGAAAGCATTGTTAGAAGGACCGAGATCATGCAAGACCTTGTACAACACCATGATGCAACCGCTGACTTCTCCATCAAGCACATCGAACAGTCTAAGAGCATTGTGGACGCCATCACGGCAACAATCACCGCTAACGAACTCCATGTGACACAAGACAGAACGATATTCAGAATCACACTCGACGACGCAGTCGAAGTACTGAAGGATCTCAAAGTGGAAGAAAACGAGGACACAGCTGACGCAAGGCACATAGGCGCCATGTTGGGAAAGCGAGATTTCGACGATAACACTCAGCAAGCACGAGGTAGATTCGGTCGGGATAAGAGACAGAGAACATACATCCCACACGGGCAAGGCCCGAAGGCAGTATCAAGGTGCCGTGGACGCAATGAACCAAATCATTGGTACCGAGACCCAGAATGCATATACAATGTTGTTAAAGCACTCATGGAGGGTAAGGAGATACCAACAGAAACGATACAGAAACTAGCGCCAGCAACTCGCGAACTGTTCAAAGACCAGAATGGGAATGTCGTGAATAAGATACCTGTCAGCAAGCTTGTAGACGCAGTCGGGACTAACGATGTTACTCAGAACCAAGCTAGCTGTACGAAAGCGAATATGTCGTATTTTCAGTAAAGGGATCAGACACGCTCCGGCCTGACCCTAAGCCGATTTTAGATGAGGGAGCACCAACCTCCACTGGAGGAATAGAGAATGCAATCACAATATGTGACATACTCGGCATACCTTTTGAAATCGAGCCACCTCGCGAGAAATACTTTCACGGATGGGGAGACGAATGCCACGGAGCCAAGATGACAATCTGTTCATGGAAAATTACTCTTCACGATCTAAACGGGAAGCCAACCTCCTTCACTTTTGATCTTGTCCCTGGAAAGTCACCTCTGATCCTTGGGCAAGAAATCCGC
>CAKZRZ010000196.1 GCA_937918955.1 uncultured Arenicella sp. | reverse complement strand
CTTTTTAGAGACCGTATATATGTCAGCGCAACTCGATTCTTAAGGCGCAGTCTCACCGAGTTAACCATAGAAGCAAAATAGCGTGCTTGCACGCTAGGGTTCAGCCTAGCTTGACCTTGGGGAGGTATCCATATATGTCCTTCGATACCGTCCTTTCCTTCTGGCGCGCTAGAGGGGTCAGTCACTAGCCAGGTTAGCTCTTGCGCTTTGCTTTTATATAGAACCTAATTACTCTCGCAGAAGTCAGGTAAGGCAAAAGACATTAACTGCCCCCATGATGTGAGACTTAAAAGGCAGAAGGAACCTTCCAAATTGGTTGGGATAATTCAAAGCCATGATGCGCCTTAGCGATTTAGCCACTCATTCACAAATGGTGTCACTGCAAGTGTGAATTGGGCAGGCTGTTCAAGTTCTGTGAAATGCCCACAGTTAGAAAATTCAATGATCTCAGCGTTTGGTACATGTTTACATGTCGATGTCGGGGGCGTGTGCTTATGTGAGCGATCTTGTTTTCCCCATATAACTAAAGATGGCACATTCAGGTTTGCATCTTTGGTGCCGTTTGACCAAAGTTGCAGCATGGTCGCCAGTGGATAGCCTCCGCCTTGAGCGAGTGCGCGATCGGATGAGGTCACAAGATTTGTAGAATCAAATTCTTTTGCCGTGGCGTACTTAAGCCAAAATTTAGCCATCCGTCTTGAGGTTAATCGAACTAACAGTTGACCTAAAATTGGTATCCGCAAATAGCCCTTCGGGTCTACTCGGGTAACCCAAGAAATCATTTCAGCTCTATCGGGTGTTTGCATAAGTACTAAGCCTTTAACGGGCAGCTTGCCCCGGGCGACAAGTTCAGTAGCTAAGAACCCGCAAATACATGGCCCAAATATAACGCAGGCATCAAGCTCTAAGGAGCTGATAGCCTGTTCTGTTTCGGCTAAAGCGCCGCTATATGTCAAAGCCGATGAATTTGAAATCTTGGAGAAACCAAACGCGGGCAACTCAAGCACTACGACTCTATAGTTAGGCTCTAAACACGCGATTAGCTGGTCATACGCTTCAATTGTGATAGGTGGATCACACAGGAAAATTAGAGCCTGTTTATTACCTCCGGTGTCTCTGATTCGGATGGATGCAGAAGGCGTTTCGATGATACGAGCCTGGTCATGACCGGGCGGGGTGGACGGAACTCTCCATAATAGTCGATCGAATTTAGCTCCTATCATTTAATGGCTCCGTGTACATGTTCGCTTTCAAGATGGAAACTCCTAATACTTCGCGCTATGTGTAATGCGCAAACCTTAGCACTCGAGTAAGCTATATTTATATATCCATTAATGAAAAGTATCTTTTAGAAAATAGAATTCAATGAATTGGAATAACCTTAAATATTTTATTGCAACCGTTGAAGCTGGCTCTTTGACGCGAGCAGCGAGCCACCTAGGCGTTTCAGTCGCTACGATCGGGCGACATATTGACGAGTTGCAAGATGAGTTAGGAATTTCTCTCATGCGCCGAGGTAGAAACGGTATCTCCCTAAGTGAAGCAGGCATACAATTAGCCGAGTCGGCCAATAGTATTGCGTCGCGTCTTTATGATTGGGAGCGGCAAGCATCTGCCCTCAGCGAAGGAGCCGAGCGGGCGCCGATTCGTATATCGACTACTGAGCCAATAATTTCAGAAATACTGTCACCGAACCTTCCATCGCTATTTTCTGCAAGCCCGAATTTGAAAATAGAGTTTCTTTCATCTACAAAAGTTGCGAACCTTGAACACCAGGAGGCCGATCTAGCTATTCGGCTATTCAAACCAGAGGGTGACACCTTAATAGCAAAACGGCTTCCTGATATTCAAATGGCTTGCTTTACATCTAAGAAATATCTAGGTAATCGAAACGCGGAGAGCGTTGAATTAGCAGAGGAAAAGCTGTTGGTTTTCTCAGAGGTTTACGGAAAGATAGCCGAAGTAAAATGGGTCAACGAACAATCGTTGAATAATGCAGTCGTATTACGGTCAAGCAGCTCGAGAGCGTTGTTTGAGGCCGCCAAAAGCGGTATTGGCATCGCGATAATGGCCAGATTTTTGGCGGTTAAGCATGGCCTGATAGAAGTGCCGGCCAAGAAAATACCCAATCGACAAGCGTGGTTAATCTCACATAGAGAAACGAAATCTCAAGCGGACATACGCTTGGTCAAACGCTGGATAAGCACAACCTTTAAACAAGCGCTTGCTTAATGGATAGAAAACCAAACACCGAGTGCGGTCAGATGCAATCAATGGCCGAGAAAAGTCTAACAAACCTGCCGCTTGAAGCCGCGAAGAGTCATGCGTGAAACTGGACAGCCACTCCTTAAACAGAGGATTACTCTGCTAAGAGACCATAGCCAAGGTTGAAGTGGGTGTTATGAGATGGTGACTTTCTGCTTTACTTTAAGAAAAGGTGAATGGGTAACGCTAAAGGTTACATACTATTGTATGTTTCCTAGTGAGAGTCGTTCAGGCTGAAAAATGATCGAAGTTAAGGCCGTATATTTGAATGCTAAGCAGAATGAATGCTGCCCAAGCATTATGAAGTATTGGAGTAGCTCTAAATAACCACAACCTATATGCGAGTCAACAAGTCTAGTAATTAACATAATCTTACGCAGTTGCTACATTGTTTGACAACTGAGGGCGGGATTGAATCTCTATAATGGTTGCTCACTATTAAAAGGAACGAAAAAGATTATGGGCAATTTAATTCAATCTATTCAGGATACTCTAGGGCCGGTAGCGTCAAGCACCATCGGGCATGCTGTCATCGGGCTGGCGATTTTAGTAATAGGCTTGTTCGTTGTTAAAATAATTACAGGCTTGTTCAAAAAGCCACTTAATAAAGTTGGCTTTCTTGATAAGCATGAACTCGCTTCACCAATTCTATCGTTAATTAAGGCGGTATTAACCATCTTTGTATTGATGGCGGTATTACAGCATTTTGGCTTAACAGATGTTCTGGCTCCGCTCAAGAACATGGTCGATCAATTTTTAGCAGCTGTACCAAGAATTATCGGTGCTGGTGTGGTTGCGTATGCAGGCTGGGTAATCGCAAAAATCGTTGCGGAACTTGTTGGCGTTGGCCTCGGTCAGGTGGATCAACAACTGGCTCTTCGCACCGGTAACGACGAGTTGAAAATATCAAAATTCGGTAGCGCCTTTATTTTTGGTGGCATCTTGCTTCCTATTGTTGTTGCAGCACTTGGTGTGCTTGCCATTCCATCAATTACGGTTCCCGCTACCAGTATGATCAATGAGTTGATGTCTGCGGTACCGAATATCGTTGGCGCCGGAATCATCTTGTTAGTAACTTATTTTGTTGCTAAATTTTTGGTCTATATGCTGACCGGGCTACTTGACGGCATGGGCATTGACAACCTCCCGAACAAGCTTGGCATTTCATCGATGTTCTCCGAGAATTTCACAATGAATAAATTGGTGGGTTCGTCAGTGATGTTTTTTTCTATGCTTACAGCCTCGACCGCAGCGGTTAACACTTTGGGTATTGATGTTATCTCCAATATTTTTGCCAAAATATTAGAATTCGGCGGCGGCATTTTAGTTGGCGGTGTAATCCTTGTGTTGGGTAACTTTTTGGGGAGCTTGGCACATGCGAAATTAACTGAGTCTGGCAATTCTGGTATGGCTAACATTGCTCGAATAGCCATTTTAGGCCTAGTACTAGCGATGGGTTTACGCTCAATGGGGTTAGCCGATAATATCGTGAATATGGCTTTCGGCTTCACTATTGGTGCCGTAGCGGTAGCAACAGCACTTGCGTTTGGTCTAGGTGGACGAGATGCGGCTAAAACCGTTGCTGATAAGTGGGCTTCTAAAGTAGCTAAGTAATATTACATAGCTTTGTTGTACTCATTTTTACCTGAAGGGGCGCTCAATTGAGCGCTCTTTTTTGTTGGTAACTCTATTTGGTAACTCTATATAGGGAAAGCAAGCAAACCTTGGAATAGGGAATAGTTAGGGACGGGCCACGGTTTGTGTGCCTGACATAATAGTTGGATAGTTTGCGTTTGACTCCTAAAGCGAGACGTTGCCACTTACTTCGTGGAACACCCATTCGTTATTCTATTTATATTTAAGTGAGATGTTTAGCGTAAACAAAGCACTAGCTTAGTAGTCGCTATGCTTTATCGGAGACTCAGAATAAATCGCTGAGTACTCCATCTGTACTGCAAATCGACTGTATCTAATATATTTCACAGGGTAATGAAAATGAGAAAAATAATTATAGCGTTTACACTTTTACTAGGCACATCAGCATCTCATGCAGCAAACACATGGTGTGAAGTGAAAGGCGTAAAATATCTGAAAGCCGTTGATCAAATGCTTATCGATGGTAATACCTATTCAGATGGTATTTGCCAATCGGGAACTCTTTTTAGAGACTCTGACTTTCCCATTAAAGGAAAGGCATCTAAAGACTTAGACCGAAGCAATGTCACTAACGTTTGGTGCGAACGTGACACATCGGTTAGCTTTCATTCGAACGGAATGCTTCGTTCATGCACACTCGCTCGTTCGATGGTTATTCAAAATGAGTTGTGTCGTGATGGTGCCAGCGCTCGATTTTCTAGCGATGGCACGCTCAGTGGTTGTTAACTAGAAGCTGAGCGATTACTCTAAGCACAGAATTTGGACAAGGATGTCGGTGGCTTTATATAACTCTGCCTTGAGACAGCACGAAGTAAGAAGTGGTGGCAGCTGTTGCTAGACCCTTGGGAGCGCGACGAATGGAGAACTGCATTCGTCGCGACCAGCTATATTGCTGTGTCGCTGATTAGGCGATATTGCTTTTTTCAATAGTTAAGGTAAGCTACACGAAATACGAAACCGCTGATTTAATGGCAACTTGCGAGCGGTATAAAAATTCAGCTAAAGCGTTCACCCTATGGTCCCGCTGTTGCCTTGGTTATTCTTATCAAGGGTCAGACAATGCAAGTCTCTACAATTCATAACGACACTTTAATTACGGGTGTGGTTCTCAAAAGCACGCCATTTTTTATTGAAGTGGCAATTACTTCTCCTTTTTCTAAACTGTTCATGAGCCGCAGCTTGCCTGCTTGCTTTCGCCAAGATATCGAGCGAGAAGGCCATCTATTGGAGAGTGAGTATTTGTCTCTATTGGTGGAGCTCTATGAAGTTGCTAATAGCTCCTTGAATAAATAGTTGCTTGGGGCTTCATGGCCCAATTTTTAGTCGACGCGACTTCTATTTCTACTGAGTAATACGACTGCTAAGTAATACGACTAAGCTTTGGTGTTAGTTCAGCGAAATTGAATCTCAACTGACAACTGGCTTTTGTAACCGTGTTTGCCTCGAAAAAATAATTCGTTTGAACCGATCGGTAATAAATACGCTCTAAGTTATAAAAGCCAAACCTATATTTCAGCTGAACGGTTGTTTCAATATTAGCGTTGAATATCGGTGTGTTAGCAAAGTGCGGTGGTTTCTAATCCGTTTCGTTTAGTTTGTGACTATGTTCTTTGCTCAAGTTTGGTAGAGAGATTGCGTTCACAATACGATGAAGAAAATGATGATGAAACGAACCCCTAGTTATTTTATGAGATTACCATTGCGCCTTGGTTTGGTTTTTTTTGCGGCATTTTTCGTTCGCTCATCATACGCATTAGAAGCCTCAGAAGTGTTCGCTCTAAAATGTGGTGGCTGTCATCAAATTTCTGAATTTGAAGCCAAATTGGCTAAATACAATTGGCCAAACTTACCCTTGCGAACTTGGTTGGCCAACCATCATAAGCCAAGGCTGCCTTCAATTAGTTTGTCTGAAGCGCAGATCACCAAAATGGAAAATAGTATTAGTCGGCTCTACTCTGGCGCAGGTGGTGGTACCAAGGTGTACGAAGTATTGGGTGATGAAAAAGCCACATCTGCTGAAATTTCTCCTGAGAATAAAGGCGGTTTTGAAACTGGGCTATTAAACAGTGAAAAGCCGCCTGAAGTGAAAGAGCCACCAAGCGTCAATGCCAATGATTGCTTGAACTGCTGATCATTTTTGTCGCTGAAAATGGGTGTGCTTGGTGTGAGTAAATTGCAAATCAAAACTCTGTTTTATTCAACGCATTTTATTGCGGTAATTTTCTTTAAAACCAGTTTTTGGTTTACAAAGATTAAAACAAAAAAGTTAATTCGTGAGGCTTCGTCTGGTTTCAATGATTAACTTTGATTAAAAAAATTTCGATTTGATTGAACCGAATCGGCCTTTGGTAAGTCTAAGTAGTAAATGAATTTATTTTAGACAATTGTCTCGCTTTATATGCGACATAAAAAGACCAAGAGGATAAAAGATTGAAACACACACATCTAAAGCAACACGCAATCGCATTGGCAGTCGGTTTAGCCTTATCGTCGCTAGCGACGGCGCAAACTACATCTGACGTCGATACTAATGACCCCGACCAAGTGCAGCTGGCTACGACCTCAGTCGACAATATCGAAAATGATCAAGTATTAATTGATAATGCTAATGTCAGCGCAAGTACTGGCGAGTCCGTAAGCATTGGTAGCACCTTAATAAATGGGGTGGACGGTTCTGCTGTTGTAGAGGCGCTCGATAATGCTTTATCTGTTGCAGCAGCAGCCAATGGCGGTGCTGATGACGATGGCGTTACGGCTTCATCTAACTTAATAGACATAACGGTTGGCACAACATCACCAGATGCTGAAATTGCCTCTGGTCAGCTTTTTCAAGGAGAAGTCAGCGCGTTAGTAGATGATAGTGTTGTCATTGGCGCTGAATTAAATGGCGCTTTGGGCGAGCTCGACTTAGACGTAAACAGCACCGACATTTCGGCAGTCGCCGCCGCAAACGCTGTTGAGAATCGTATTGAAGGCGATCAGTCGGCGGCAGTAGGTGGTGTTAATGGAAGCGCGCAAGGTGGCTTAGCGAATACTGAGATTGCTGACGACGCAACTGCTTCTGCAGAAGTAGGCGCTGACTCAGACCTCAGTATTTCAAGCACACAATTAGCCGATGGCTCAGTGGAAGCGGGCTTAAGCGACGACAGCACTATGCTTATAGGTGTAGGCTTGTCTAGCGGTGGCGTTGCCACTGAATTAAGTGGTGAACTTAACGCGAGTGTTATTGATACAGAGATTGATGTTGATGCATCGGGCAATAGCGTGTTCAATGAAATTGACGTAGACGCGGGTGGCCCAATTTCACGTAACATTGCAACTGCGCAGTCGGTTGTCGGCGAAAGCGTATCGGCCTTTGTTAATAACGTAAATGTTGGTGTAGATCTCGGCGCCACACCCGGCGACAGTTTAGATCTAGACAGTGCCACTGGAGCAAGCGTTTCAGTGAATAGCACTGACATTTCTGCCGATGCTTTGGGTAACTCTGCAAGCTTTCAAATCGTTGTTGATTTGAACGCTGCAGGCAGTAATCAATCTATTGCTAATCAGCAAGCAATAGAAACCACTGAGGGTGTCAGTAGCGTAATTGATGATGTCAATATTGGCATCGAAGTAGGCGCTGACGCTGGTGAAATATTTGATGGTGTTGTCGATGTTGAAACACTTACTAATACAGTTGCTAGCACCAGCACTGGCAATAGTTCCAACAATCTTTTGGCCTCGCAAAGCATTGCCAGCGACTCGACCAGTGTAATCACCGACGTGCAAAGTTTGGGCGCGTCTAACGTGACCGCCGAGGTGACTGATGTGGCAGTGGGTATTGAAACGCTCGCCAGCATTGCCGAAACAGAGCTCAACGTTGTGTCAACAACCATAGACGCAACGGCCACCGGGAACAGCGCTAACAACCGAGTTCAATTAGACGAAATTGCGGATGGTTCAGATAACGAAATAGAGTTAACACAAACGGGCGAATCAACCGTATCTGCGACAATCGATGACGTAACTATTGGCGCTGATATTATCGGTCAATTCGGTAATGCAGGTGATGCGATTGATGGTGCCGTCACCGACAATGCCGTGTCGGTTATTGATACTGAATTACAAAGTAGCGCCGTGTCTAATACTGCCACTAACGCTGTTGTTCTGGGTTCAATTGCTGATGATTCAAGTAGCCAAGTGAGTTCATCTCAAACGGCAAATGAAACGACAGCAGAGGTTAGCGGTGTTCGAGTTGGTGTTGAGTTAAGCGGCGCCGGTGATCAAGACAGTGCAATTGATCTTACTGTTAACGCCACTGATATTGATGCCAGCGCTACCGCGAATTCGGGAGACAATGATATTTTACTTCTTGGTTCTGGTGCTAACTCGGTAAACCTTATTACGAGCGAGCAAACAACAACCGATGACACTACTGCAGAAGTCGATGACGTCATTATCGGCCTTCGCCTACAAGGCGGTGCGGGCGATGATTTTAGTGCCAGTGGCGATGTGAATGTATCGATTGCTGACGCTGATGTATCTGCCCAGGCAACTGCAAACAACGCTGATAATCGAATTGCCATTGCTGAAAATGGCACTGCTGCTGAAAACGCGATTAGCAATAATCAAGTGCTAGGTGGAGACGTAGACGCGCAAACGAGTAATGTATTTATTGGCGCACAATCATTGGGCAATAGACAAATTAGCTTGACCGGTACAAATGGCGTTGAGCTGAGTGTTAGTGGCACTTCAGTTGACTCAAGTGCAATAGGCAACACGGGTCGCAATCAAGTATTGTTGACTGGTTTAGGTGTCGATTCGGAAAACACCATTGATAATACTCAAATTGTCGCTGACTCTGACGTAAGTGCTGAAACATCAGTTGTCTCGATTGGCTTAGCAGTGGCTCCACTTGATGTATTAAGCCCTGAAACAGGTCTTGATGTAGACGGCGATTTGACTCTAAGCACCGACGCCAATGTGGTGGCTTCTACAGCACAAGTAAATAGTGCGGCAAACTCGGTCAATGCGCTGAGCTCGTTTTCAGGGTCGACCACTATCATTAACAATACTCAGAGTGCCGGAGGCGACGATGTTATTGAGGTAGATGCTCTAACCGCAGGTGTTGTTGTCGGCGGAGCTATCGCCACTGACGATACTATCGTGGGCGGCAACACGTCTATCGTTGGTGCCAGTAACCAAATATCTAGCGCAGCGGATGTAAACACAGCCGTTAACTCAATTACTGCTGAGAGCGGCTCTGCCGCGGGGTCTAGTAATTCAATCGCTAGCAGTCAATCATCATCGGCAGATGTAAGTGCTAGCACTGCTGGCGTTGCAATTGGTTTGGGAGCGTTCAGTAGTGATCAAACAACACTCCAAGGATCATTGGACGTGGCGGTTACTGGCAATGATATCTCTGCGTCAGCCGCCGGTAATACCGCAGCTAATAGCATTGATTTAAGTGGTGGCGCTGATGACTCGGTTAACGCAATTAACAACGAACAAAGCTTTGATGATGGCAGTGTTACCGCTGCTGTTGCGGTTGCTGGGGCTGGCATAATCGGAGGAGCTGGCTTTGTTCTTGCAGAGAACGGTTTTAGCACTGATGGCGACGTTAATGTGACCGCCGTCAATAACCAAGTGTCGTCTGAAGCAAGAGTAAACAATGCGTCAAATACAATTGTATCGGGCACTTCTTTCGTAGGCTCTGACAATGAAATAAGTAGTGATCAAAGTGTTGGTCTTGATGGCGCGCCAGTAACGGTAACCAGTGCAAGTGCAGGGGTTCTATTTGGAGCAGCCTTAACTGCTGCGGATAGTGCCGTTACAGGTAGTTTGACTGTTGGTGTGGACGGTAACGAGATATCTTCAGAGACCCGTGTAAATGCAGCCGGTAATTCGATTGTTTCGAATGATGGTTCAGCGCAAGGCTCAAGTAATGTAGTGAGCAATACGCAAGGCGGTGACGTGGAGGCAGGTAGCTTTACTGGCGCAGTCGGCTTGGGCGCAGTGAACTTTAGTCAAGATGCTGCATCGATTACAGGTGATGCGAATGTGGCCGCTAATAACAACGACGTGTCTTCGCTAGCAACGGTTAACTCCGCAGGTAATAGTATTGTTATTAACGGCATCGCCGACGACACAAGCAATGAGGTAAACAATACTCAAACTGTCAATGGTGAAGTAACCGCCGTAACGGGCTTTGAAGGTCTGAGTGACCTAGTGAATATTGGTTTGTTTAGCTTAGAAGACGCCGCTATTGATGGTGCAATTTCGGTAAGCGCTAGTTCTAATGATGTGAGTTCTGAAGCCACAGGAAATGTCGCGGTGAACACCATTCGCAACGACGTAACCGCACGTGAGTCAGTGAATTCGATCACTTCATCGCAAGACAATGTGGCTACAGGCGCAGGCACGAATGCTTTAACTAACGCGACTAACATTGGTGTAAATATTGATTTGGTTGATGGTGATAACGATGGCGTTGGTGGCTTAGAAGTCTCCGCTAACTCAAACGATGTGTCTGCAACATCTACGTTTAATGCGGTGAACAACATCATTGAGATCGCGTCACTGGGAGATGGTTCTGATAACGATATCTCAAATACTCAAAACGTTGACTTGTCGGCAGCCAACGCGGTTGTTGATACGCGAGTAAGTGGCATTGCAATTGGCGCGGTAGTTTCTGACACAGCACCAACTGCGGATATCGATGTGTCTGTAAACGACAATGACGTGAGCGCTTCGGCAACCGGCAATAGCGTGCTAAACGCAATTAGTGTTGATAATTTTGGCGGCAATAACGGCAACGATATTTTGAACTTGCAAACAGTGAGCGGTAACGGAAACATCTTGAGCTCTACTATTTCGAGTGCGGATATCGGGTTAACGTTTGCCGACAATGTCGACAGTATTTTGAATTTGAATGCGAGCGTAAGTGGCAATAATGTCTCTTCATCGGCTATCGGAAACACCGCGATTAACAATATCTCTGTGTCACAACTGGGCGGCGCGGGTTCATCTATCAACAATACTCAATCGATTACGGGAGTGTCGATTCAATCGAGCATTGGCTCAGAGTTAGGCGGAATTAATATTGGTATTAACAGCCGAGATAATACGCTTGGTGGCGTAAGCGGCAATGTCACTGTAAGTGTTAACAATAATCGCATTAGTGCTACGGCTGTTGGTAACTCGGCTACTAACCGAATTGGCGGCATTGGTAGCGACGGCGAGTAACTGCTTAATTAAGGCATAAACGTTGGCCACTTCTTTAGATATCACGAAGAAGTGGCCAGCGTTTACTAATCCAATTAGAAAATACTCAATGAGTATTGGCGATAAATATGAAACATTCCAAACTAATAATTAACAGCAGTGGCCTGGTTGCAGTTTGCTTATGCATTTTGCCAACCTTGGTAAATGCAAATGGCCAGTTCGAAAATCGTGCGTGGCAGTTTGATACGGCAAGTCAAAAATCGGTTAAGGCTGGAATTCTCGATTTGCAAGAACGCAAAAAAGGCGGTTTCTTCGACGGATTTAATACAACTGTGAATAACTCGTTAACTACTAACGTTTTCGGTGACCAAATTAATTGTGACGTTAGAGCATCGGCGTTGGGTAACAGCGACACAAACATTTTAGACTCGCGTGCGGGCTCACCAGTGGGCTCAAGCGATGCCTTTGACGCCAGTTCTCAAGGCAACACCTCTGACACAATCGCTGACTTAGGTGACCCCGGTCAGTCGAGTGGTGGAGACGTAATTAACGATCAAACAAGCACGAATAGCCCAGTGTCGTCGACCATCGACAACAGCGGAGTTAACTTGGATATTGGTGAACAAACATCTAACGGAACAAATAATTTAGAGCTGGCAAGCAATCAAAGTAACACCGGCGCCAGTCTCGATGCTTCTATTTTGAATAGTACCGCCTGCAATAACCCAGGATCGGGTAGCTAATTAGAGCTCCGGTATTCAATCGACAAAATAACAATAGTGAACTTCTTATGTTGCAAATAAACTTTAAGGTTGCGCTTGTGCTGGCTAGCGCCTTGCTAACAGGCTGTGCTTCGACCAAAGAGCATTACATCCATAGCAGCCCTAAAAAAATATTAATGGGGCCGCAGGTTACTAACAATGGCACACCGTTAGATCAATCTTTTCAGTGCATGGAAGGCAAGATTCGAGAAAGTGGGAATATTGGACTATCTGTGTCTGTCGGTAATGTCAAAGACTACACCGGTAAGTTTAGCGAGTCGGACGGCGGCAACCCAATAACCCAAGGTGGTTCGTTGATGGTAACCAGTGCGCTTGGAAAGCTGTCTGGTGTACTAAATTTGCGCGAACGTTTTGATACGCAAGTTGCTGAGATTGAACTGGCGTATATGAATAAGCAATACCTCGGCGATGGCGAAATACATCGTATAAACGACCCGCGCTCTCAGCAAATAAAAGAGGTGCGTTGGTTGCCGTACCGCGGCGGCACTATTCTGAAATCGGATTACTACATAGTGGGTGGTATCACCGAGCTGAACTACAATATTCAAAGCTCAGGTGCCGAATTTTCGGTCGCCGGCTCAGGTATTAAGGGGCGTACATTTGCGGTAAATGTTGCTGTTGATTTACGCATTGTAAACACCAATACATTAAACGTAGAAAAATCTATAAGTTTGCAGAAGCAATTGGTTGGTCATGAAGTAGGCGCAAGTGTGTTTCGCTTTTTTGGTGATCGTTTAGTAGATTTTAATGCGGGTTCCAAGCGTCAAGAACCATTACAGCTCGGAGTGCGCACTACTCTAGAGATGGGTGTACTCGAACTTATCGGTCATGTGGCTGGCGTTAGCCCAGTTGACTGTATTGATAGTTATATAAACCCGCCAAAAGAAGTCAGTACGAGTGAGTTTAACTCACACGCCATTCGTCCAAGAGCTTAGAAGTCTAAAGCCACATACTTTCGGTCTTAAAGTTTTACGAGTCATCATCCAGTAATAGGTTAATAGCAGGCACTACAACACCTCTTGTGTTTGATGACGGTGGGCTCACTGGTGGCTCTGACGGGCTGTTTGACATAAACCTGAATATGTCACCGTCAAAGTCGATGACATATAAATTGCCGACCGCGTCTTCGCCGAACGAAGCTACATTATTAACGCTACCAAGGTTTGGTGTTAGTTGGTCGGACCAAAAGGTGAGTTCGCTGAATCCATTAGCATTTGGAACCAGCGACCAAATTCGTCCGTTGGCAAAGTCTGCAAAAAAGTAGTTGCC
>CAKZRZ010000195.1 GCA_937918955.1 uncultured Arenicella sp. | reverse complement strand
AAGTTGTTGGAAAAATGACTAGAACATTGTCTAATTGCGCATGTTTTATGGGCTTACGATGATTTATAATCAACAAAGCTCACATAAGCAAGTTAAACAATCGCCCAATTAGGTAGGCTTTTTAGGTAGTTGTTTTTAGTTTAATTTTGTAGCAGTGTTGGCAAGTCTCATCAAGATTTCTTTTTCTAGGTTTCATTCATATAGCAAAAGGGTATCGGTTTAAGCGCGAGTACAGGCCAGTTTAGTCGGGTATGGCATTATTGCACGGAATTTTTTATCAGCGCACATTGTAGGGGTATATTGTGGACTTAAGAAAACGAAGAAGCCAAGAAAAGCTTCAGCTCGCGTTAGCGCAGCATTTACAGAACAAAACGATTGACGAAATAACCATTGGCGAACTTACTAAGACCGCCGGCGTTAGTCGACAAACATTCTATTCTAATTTTGATAGCAAACAATCGATTTTATTGTCTCGGATAGAGGCCTTATTTGAAAAAGCGTGGACTAAAACCGAGGCTTTGATTCAGAGCTCCGAAATTGGTCGAGAAGAGTTTGTTGAAGTCAGCGTTCGAAATTTGCTTGAAGAGTGTGACAAAGAACGAACAATGATGCGCGCCGCCTTTACAGGTCAAGCTGGCATTCAATGCTTGTCGCTTTTAAAAACGCTCATTTCTCGGTTGATTTCTGATCGTATTTTGTTTCAATTTAATCATAATTTTAACGCTCGTCAGCTCGATACCATTTCGGATTTTTATGCTGGCGGTATTATCGGCACAGTTCAAGGTTGGTTGATCGATGAAACGTCCATGAAGGATATAGCTTCGGTTTCACGCCAAATTGGCCGCCTTATTCCGCATGGCTTAGACGGTTACATCGCCAAGCCGTATTAAGGAACGTTTGATATAGATAGAAGAGTTCACTTTCAGAACTTTTTCTTAGATAAACATTTAAAGGGCGCTCGGCTTTCGAGCGCCCTTTTTATTTGCGTGATAGGCAGAGCTAAATCATACTTAAGCGATGCATGAAATAGTAAAAGTCGCGATCAGAGCGGCAAGAGCCGGGGGCGACGTAATTCAGCGCGGCGCGAATCAGCTGAGTAGTCTAAAGGTTGAGCAAAAGTCTTTACACGATTATGTGTCGGAAGTTGATCGTAATTCTGAAAATGCCATCAGAGAAGCCATATTGTCGAGCTTTCCAGAGCATCAAATTATTGGTGAAGAATATGGGGTCGTTGGTGAAAACACTTGTGTTCAATGGGTGATCGACCCATTAGATGGGACAACTAATTTTTTGCGCGCAATTCCTCATTACGCTGTCTCTATAGGTGTAATGGTCGATGGAAACTTAGAACACGCGGTTGTTTTTGATCCAGCCAAAAATGAGCTCTATAGGGCTTCAAGAGGCGAGGGCGCCTTTTTAAACGACGCGCGAATTCACGTAAGCAATATTGAGTCTGTGAGAGGTGGCTTGTATTCAACAGGTGTGCCGTTCAGCGGTGATAATCTAGCTGAGATCGACAGTTTTACTGCAACCATGCTCGGGTTGCTGAATAGTGAAACTAGTGGTCTTCGTCGACTTGGTGCCGCGGCACTCGATTTAGCCTACGTTGCTGCTGGCCGATACGATGGTTTCTGGGAAGCAAATCTTCAAATATGGGATATTGCAGCCGGTGCCTTATTAGTTCAAGAAGCGGGTGGCGTCGTGTCGGATCTGCATGGTAGAAACCAATATTTATCAAGTGGTGACATTGTCGCCGCAAGCCCGAAGGCTCATTCTGAAATGGTAAAGATAAGCTCGGATAATTATCGTCGCCCATGATCCTCGGTTGAGGAACGCTGCAGCTGAAAAGTTGAGGCATAAAAAAGCCCCGTTATATCATTAATAACGAGGCTCTAAATGTAAGTTAGATCTAGCGAAATTAGGAGTGAGGCTAGTGCGTGCAAGCTAACTAAACAGCTTGAACTTTCACGCGTTGTGTTCGTTTGACTAGTGGTCAGTTAGCTCGTTAAAAGCAACTAATCCAAGAAGTACAATCGTTACAATGGTCATGATTTCCATAATAGCACCTGTAAATTGTTAATTAATAAATCTAAAAATTGGTTAGTTGCGGAGCGGGTCTGCCGCGCCGACATGTGTAATATGCGCTCATAGGCTTTATTTTAAAAATGGTTTAATCTCATATTAGATATTCCCTAAAGGAATGTAATAGTTATTAGACATGCTCTTAAAAGAATATCTTATTTAGCTATCGTTTTTAGTTATTAAAAAGCGCAGCAAAGCGTTTTTAGTTTCCATGAAAACGTAGCTCTACCTCACAGAGTTTGGAAAAACCGTGTTACAATATTGTTTACAATTATTGGCTAATTAGTCCTCTGCGGCTTAATTTGTGGTCTTAATATATTTTATTGTAAACAATAGTGTGTTTGTCTCAACGTTATAGATATTGGGAGATGCAATTAGGCTCTCGATTTATCAAAGCCAACTCCGGCTAAAAGTTACGCTGGGAATTGCCAATTTCACGCATATAACCCAACTAAGCAAAATCACATGAATTCTGACTTTCGAAGAAAACTCGCCTCAACTCAGCTGGATTTTTATGATACTCGTGCGGCTGTGGAGGCAATTAGCCCTGGTGCATACGATAAATTGCCATATACCTCTAAGGTATTAGCGGAGAATTTAGTTCGTAGATGTGAGCCAAGCGCGTTAGATGCATCGTTAAAACAAATCATAGAGCGCAAGCGCGACTTAGACTTTCCTTGGTATCCAGCTCGGGTTGTTTGCCATGACATATTAGGGCAAACCGCGTTAGTAGATTTGTCCGGCTTGCGTGATGCTATCGCCGAGAAAGGCGGGGATCCTTCACAGGTAAATCCTGTAGTACCAACTCAATTGATTGTTGATCATTCTTTAGCGGTTGAACACGCGGGGTTTGAAAAGGGTGCTTTCGAGAAAAATCGTGAAATTGAAAACCGTCGTAATGATGATCGTTTTCATTTTATTAATTGGTGCAAAAAGGCCTTTAAGAATGTTGATGTAATTCAGCCGGGCAATGGCATTATGCATCAAATAAACCTAGAGAAAATGTCCCCAGTAATTCACGCTCGCGACGGTGTGGCATTTCCGGATACTTTGGTTGGTACTGATTCACATACGCCTCATGTCGATGCACTTGGTGTAATAGCGCTCGGTGTAGGTGGGCTAGAAGCTGAGACGGTGATGCTAGGGCGCCCATCTTATATGCGCTTGCCGGATATTATCGGTGTTGAACTTATCGGTAAACGTCAAGCGGGTATTACTGCAACCGATATCGTCTTAGCGATTACTGAATTTTTACGTAAGGAGCGAGTCGTCTCTTCTTATCTTGAATTTTATGGTGAGGGCGCGGCCGATTTAACCCTCGGAGATCGCGCCACTATTTCTAATATGACGCCAGAGTTTGGTGCCACAGCGGCAATGTTTTACATTGACCAAAACACCATCGATTACTTAAGGCTAACTGGGCGTGAGGACAGTCAAGTTCAACTGGTTGAAACGTATGCAAAAGAAACTGGTCTTTGGGCCGATAGCATGGTTGATGCTGATTATGAGCGTGTACTCACGTTTGACTTGTCGTCGGTAGGGCGAAATATTGCGGGGCCTTCAAATCCTCATAGGCGCGTTTCGACCAACGAGCTTGCAGAAGCAGGAATTACCGGTGAGGTTGAAAACGAAGATGGTAAAATGCCTGATGGAGCGGTGATTATCGCGGCCATAACAAGTTGCACCAATACTAGTAATCCACGAAATGTAGTTGCAGCCGGGCTAATCGCTCGCAACGCAAACAAGCTTGGCCTGAAACGTAAACCTTGGGTGAAAACGTCACTCGCACCAGGTTCTAAGACCGTTGAGTTGTATTTAAAAGATGCCGATCTGCTAAGCGAATTAGAATCACTTGGCTTCGGCATTGTTGGTTTTGCCTGTACCACTTGCAATGGTATGAGTGGCGCGCTTGATCCTGTTATTCAGAAGGAAGTAGTTGATCGCGACCTCTATGCCACGGCTGTTTTATCGGGTAATAGAAATTTTGACGGCCGAATTCATCCCTTTGCTAAGCAAGCATTCTTAGCATCGCCACCCCTGGTCGTTGCTTATGCAATTGCTGGAACGATTCGTTTTGATATAGAGCAAGACGCACTCGGCTATGACCAAAATGGTAACCCCGTAACCTTGAAAGACATCTGGCCGACTGACGAGGAAATCGATGCCATCGTTGCAAAAAGCGTTAAGCCCAAGCAGTTCAGAGACATTTATGAGCCGATGTTCTCAGTTCAAGTGGACGATGGAGAAAAGACCAGCCCCCTATACGAGTATCGCGAAATGAGCACCTATATTCGCCGTCCGCCATACTGGGAAGGCGCCTTAGCGGGGGATCGCACCATGACAGGAATGCGCCCACTTGCGATTTTGGGAGATAATATAACTACCGACCACCTGTCGCCGTCGAACGCAATCATGCTCGATAGCGCGGCAGGTGCTTACCTCGCCAAGATGGGTGTGCCAGAAGTGGATTTCAATTCATACGCGACACATCGCGGTGATCACTTAACAGCACAGCGCGCTACCTTTGCTAACCCAAAACTGCTGAACGAAATGGTTCAGGAGAATGGTGAGATAGTTCAAGGTTCTTTAGCGCGTATTGAGCCTGAGGGCGAGGTCACTCGTATGTGGGAGGCAATAGAAACCTACATGGATCGAGGTCAACCTTTGATTGTTGTTGCGGGGGCCGATTATGGCCAAGGCTCTTCAAGAGATTGGGCGGCGAAAGGTGTTCGCTTAGCGGGTGTGGAGGTGATCGCAGCTGAAGGCTTTGAGCGTATTCACCGCACTAATTTGCTGGGAATGGGTGTTTTACCGTTGCAGTTTGAAGCCGGAACTAACCGAAAAACACTGGAGCTTGATGGCACCGAAACCTTTGATGTAAGTGGCGACATCATTCCCGGTGGCAGCATGACCTTAATTGTGAACCGTACAAACGGTGATCGCATTGAGGCGCCGATGATTTGCCGCTTAGATACCGCCGATGAAGTACGAGTTTATGAAGCGGGCGGTGTATTGCAGCGTTTTGCGCAAGACTTTTTGGAAACCACTCAAGCTTCTGCTTAAGCAAGTTGAATATTTAGAACCCAATAAAGAGACGCAGCAACGATGACGAACACTAACAAAAAACATGCTCCTCAAATAAAAGTGCCGGCGTGTTATATGCGTGGCGGCACGAGTAAGGGTGTTTTTTTTAAACTGAGCGATATGCCTTTGGATACACAAGTACCTGGAAAGGCAAGAGACGACTTCCTATTGCGCGTAATTGGAAGTCCTGATCCATACGGAAAACAAACCGATGGCATGGGCGGCGCTACATCGAGCACTAGCAAGACCGTTATTTTATCCAGCAGCGATCAGCCCGATCACGATGTTGACTATTTGTTTGGCCAGGTTTCAATTGATAAGCCGTTTGTAGACTGGAGTGGCAATTGCGGTAATTTAACAGCAGCGGTCGGTTCGTTCGCGATTAGTAACGGGCTAGTCGAAGCAGATAGAGTACCCGATAACGGCATCGCCGTCGTACGTATCTGGCAGGCAAATATAAAGAAAACGATCATAGCCAATGTGCCGATTTGTAATGGCGAGGTCCAAGAAACCGGTGATTTCGAACTTGATGGCGTGACTTTTCCGGCCGCTGAAGTGAAGGTTGAGTTTATTGACCCCGCAGCGGGGGACAGCGCGATGTTTCCGACTGGCCGCTTAGTTGATAAGTTAGAGGTTCCTGATGTTGGTGAGCTGACTGCTACAATGATCAACGCTGGTATCCCAACGATCTTTCTAAATGCTGATGAGCTCGGCTACACCGGCACTGAGTTGCAAGCTGATATAAACGGCGACACCAAGGCTCTAGCAAAGTTTGAGTTAATTCGAGCTCACGGCGCGCTAGCAATGGGGCTTATAGACGATGTTGAGCAGGCGGCCGCGAGACAGCACACGCCTAAAGTAGCGTTTGTTGGTGCTGCTCAAGCTTATACATCCTCAAGCGGTAAAAAAGTGGGCGAAGATGAAATTGATCTAGTGGTCAGGGCCCTGTCTATGGGGCAACTACATCATGCAATGATGGGCACTGCCGCTGTCGCGATCAGCATTGCATCAGCAATTCCCGGCACCCTAGTTAACGCTGCTGCAGGCGGTTCAGAGCGGGAGAGTGTACGTTTTGGTCACCCGTCAGGAACACTTAAGGTTGGAGGTCAAGCTTCTTTCAAAGATGGCGAATGGCAAGCAGAAAAATCTATTATGAGCCGCAGTGCTCGCGTTCTGATGGAAGGCCTCGTAAGAGTGCCTATTGATTCGACGAATTGACATGAAATCGTAATGCTTTGGTGGCAAGCTAAAGGATCGAACTATAGAGTAGGTTCGAACGATTAGAGTGACGCTCTAATATTGGTTTTGTCTCGGTTCCACGTAAGCAATTCGCGATTGTGCGCGTGTTTAACATTGCTACATAATTGCAGTAGGCTCAAAGAATGAATGATCAAGCTGATAATCAAATAAGTAACAGCACAGATGCGGCGAGTTTAGCCGACGTTTGCGAGAAACGTTACACTCGCCGAGGGTTCGTCAAAACCGGCGTAGCGCTTGGTGTCGGTGGTGCGCTTGCGCAGTTAGCCGGTTGCGGTAGTGATGAGCAGGCACTCATTGCCGAGCAGGACAATCAGTGGCGAGAAAACAATCCGTATAAACTTAACTTCTCGTTTAAAGAAGTAGAACACGGTGGCGATGAACACCACCATATTGCGCCTGACCACGAAGCCAAAGTGCTGTTGCGATGGGGCGACACTTTATTCAAAGACTCTCCCGCATATGACCCACATAATCAAAGCGCTGAGGCTCAATTAACGCAGTTCGGCTATAACAATGACTATGTTGGCTACCTATCTTTAAAACCTAAGTCGGGCCAGCAAGCTCGGGCACTACTTTGTGTGAACCACGAGTATGCGATTCCGGGGTTAATGTTTCCTGATTTCCCAGCCGATGGTCTCCAAAAAATCACTGCTGAACAAGTGCGAATCACTCAAGCAGCAGTGGGGAATTCGATCGTCGAGGTCGGCCTTAGGGATGGTGAGTGGTCGGTGAATACAGACTCAAAATACAATCGTCGAATTTCCGCGTTAGATACCAAGATTGAGATAGCGGGCCCTGCCGCTGGTCATCATCGGATGAAGACCTCGACTGATCGCCGTGGCCGCTACGTTATTGGAACCTTGAATAACTGTGCTGGAGGCATGACTCCTTGGGGAACGTATTTAACTTGCGAAGAAAATTTTAATGCGCACTTTTTAGGTGAAGTAGAGCCTAACCATCCAGAGGCTGAAAACCATAGGCGTTACAATGTGCCAACTGATTACACCAACTGGGGGAAGCACGATAAGCGTTTTGATATTGGTGTTGAGCCAAATGAGCCGAATCGCTTCGGTTGGGTTGTCGAAATTGACCCTTTAGATCCAAAATCTACTCCCAAAAAACGCACCGCGCTCGGTCGTTTTAAGCATGAGGGAGGCGAATGTATAGTCGCACCTAATGGTCAATTAGTCGTCTATATGGGAGACGATCAACGCTTTGAGTACCTTTATAAGTTTGTGAGCCGCGATAAGGTAAATATGGAGCACCCTTCAGAAAATCGTGACCTTTTGGATCATGGTACGCTGTATGTAGCAAAGTTCCACGATGAGGGATATTTAGAATGGTTGCCTTTGGTACTCGAAAATGGACCGCTTGAAGCGGCTTTTGAAACTCAGGCGGATATCTTAATTGAGGCTCGTCGTGCAGCTGATTTACTGGGGGCTACGCCTATGGATAGACCCGAGGATGTAGTGCCTAATCCGCTTACTGGAAAGGTTTATGCGATGCTCACGAATAATACCAAGCGTGAAGAAGCCAATAACGCGAATCCACGAGCAGAGAACTATTTCGGCCATATCGTTGAAATCAAAGAGTTAGACAATGACTTCGCGAGCGAGCGAGGATATTGGGACGTTTTGGTTAAATGTGGCAATCCTAAAATAGCGAGTCATCAGTCTGAATGGAACTCAGAAACGACTGAGAACGGTTGGTTTGCTAGCCCTGATAATGGCGTAATTGATCCATCTGGCCGTCTATGGGTAAGTTCTGACCAAGGTGAAAAGGCATTCATGAGCGGAACGAACGACGGACTATGGGCTTTGGAGACCGAGGGGGCATTGCGAGGCACTGGCAAGATGTTCTTTCGTGTGCCTAATGGCGCAGAGCTCTGCGGGCCAGCTTTTTCTGACAATGGGGAATCATTATTTGTCGCAGTTCAACACCCTGGCGATCACGGTAAGCCAGGGGTTGCACGAGTAGAGACAGCGACCACTCAGTGGCCTGACTTTCAAGATGGTATGCCTCCGCGCCCATCAATTTTGGTAATTCGTAAAAAGGCAGGCGGTAAGGTTGGCTAAATTATTTTAACAAGCTGCGCTGTTTTTAGGTATTCATCTGTTCCAAACAAGGCCTTTCCGACGGACTGATTTGAAGTGCAAACGATGACTTTAAATGTGTAATCGACACAACATCGCTTATGCCATACTTGCGCCGTTAAAATCTAAATATCCATGGAGACATAAAGATGGCAATTGGCGTTACGGCGAAACTAACTGCAAGAGAGGGGCACTCAGAGCAATTCGAGACTTTGTTCAAAGAGCTGCAAGATGAGGTAAACGCTCAGGAACCGGGTTGTCTATTTTATGCATTGCATAAATCACGTTCTAATCCCTTGGAGTACATTGTTTTAGAGCAATACGAAAATCAAGAAGCTGCCGAAGCTCACCAGCAAACAGAGTATTATCGGCGCATTGGTGCCCAGCTTAGCGAGCATGTCGCAGGTGCGCCAGTGGTTGAGCTCTTTGACTCGGTTTAAATCACCGTTTCACTATAGAGTTAATAAGCTAAAAAGGCTGAGCAAATGCTCAGCCTTTTTAGTATCGAATACAATAATTCTAAGCTAGGGCTTATCCGCGGGACGCGATCGGCTCAACTTTACGATGCTCAGGGCCAGTGTATTCTGCACTTGGCCGAATAATTCGATTGTTTGCGCGTTGTTCAAATGCGTGTGCCGCCCAGCCTGTGACTCTAGACATCACAAAAATTGGGGTAAATAATCCAGTGGGAATACCCATAAAATTATAGGCCGACGCGTGGAAGAAATCAGCGTTACAGAACATGCCTTTCTCGCGTTTCATAACTTCTTCGCAGCGAACTGAGACAGGGTAGAGTACTTCATCGCCAACTTCTTGAGCGAGTTTCTCCGACCACTTCTTAATAATCGCATTGCGCGGGTCACGCTCTTTATAAACCGCATGCCCAAAACCCATTATTAGTTCTTTCTTTGCAAGTTTATTGAGAATCGCTGCTTCTGCTTCATCCGCAGACGACCATTGCTCGATCATTTCCATTGCCGCTTCATTTGCACCTCCGTGTAGAGGGCCTCGCAGCGTGCCGATTGCTCCGGTAATCACTGAGTGAATATCCGTTAGCGTGGACGCTGCTACGCGGCCATTAAACGTAGAGGCATTGAATTCATGCTCCGCATAAAGAATGAGCGAAACATTCATTACCTGCTCATGTAGTTCACTTGGCTTTTCACCATGGAGCATGTGCAAAAAGTGACCACCAATGGTTGCTGCCCCTGTGTCAGTGCTAACGCGCGTGCCATCTTTAGCAAAACGATACCAATACACCACCATGGCCGGTAGTAAGGCGAGAATGCGATCGACTTTATCGCCTTGTTGTTCAAAGTTGGTCTCTTGCTCTAGGTTACCGAGCATTGAAACCCCGGTGCGCATCACGTCCATGGGGTGAGCATCAGCGGGGATCAACTCTAAAACGGCTTTTAAAGCGTCGGGCAATTCGCGTAGGTCGTTTAGCTTTGCTTGATATCGATCCAGCTCAGCTTGAGTGGGAAGGTGGCCTTTTAATATTAAATAAGCGACCTCTTCAAAGATGCAATTGTCGGCAAGATCGTCGACGTCATAGCCTCGGTAGTTAAGGCCAGAGCCTTGAGTGCCAACAGTGCAGAGAGATGTCTGACCTGCGACTTGGCCTCGTAAGCCCGCGCCAGAGAGTTTTTTATCAGTTGTCATAATGCATTCCGAGTCAGTCTAAATGTTTAAAGAATCAATAGTGAAAATTAAGATTTTCCTTCTGAGAACAGCTTGTCCAAAGTGTTTTCGTACTCGTGATAATTCAAGTAGTCATAGAGTTCCATACGCGTTTGCATATGCTCTACCATGTCACGTTGATGGCCTTGTTTTAGTACATCGCGATACACCATTTCGGCCGCTTTGTTCATTGCGCGTGTGGCGGTAAGCGGGTAGAGCACCATGTCAACACCGTGAGCCGTGAGCTCATCGGTATCGAATAGGGGAGACATCCCGAATTCGGTCATGTTAGCGAGTAGCGGTGCATCAACCGCCTGGTCGTATGCAGTATACTCTTCAAGCGTAGCCATCGCTTCAGCGAAAATTCCGTCTGCGCCGGCTTCGACGTAAGCGCCAGCACGATCGACCGCCGACTGTAGGCCTTCGCCAGCGTATGAATCAGTGCGCGCCATAATAAAGAAGTTTTCATCAGTTTTAGCGTCAACAGCTGCTTTGATGCGGTCGACCATTTCATCGGTGCTAACAATTTCTTTATTTGGGCGATGGCCACATCGTTTGGCGGCAACTTGGTCTTCAATATGGACCGCCGCAACACCCGCACGAATGCTTTCTTTAATAGTTCGTGCAATATTAAACGCGCCGCCCCAGCCAGTGTCGATATCGATCATTAATGGGGTATCGACAACAGCGGTAATTCGACGGGCGTCCTCAAGCACGTCATTCATGCTGGTCATGCCTAAATCAGGCAAACCGTAAGAAGCATTGGCGCAGGCTCCGCCTGAAATATAAATTGATTTATGACCAATTTTAGTCGCCATCAAAGCCGTATATGCGTTTATCGTACCCATAATTTGGAGAGGGCTGGCGGTCGCGAGCGCTTGTCGAAAGCGTTTTCCTGGCGTGGGCGTTGTCATAAGTTATTACCTAGTAAGCGTTTCGGTTTATGAGTAATGCGGTGTCGTATTGTATGTTAATTAATCACTTAGCGATTTGTTTGTAAGTGCTTCTTTTATCGACTTTTTTGCTCTCGAAATATGTTTGCGCATAAGCATTTCTGCCATTTCTGGGTCGCGTTGCTCGATAGCGTAGATCAATTGTTCATGCTCGATAAGCGCTCGATTTGAACGTGATTTAAAGCGGCTGGTCTGAAAGCGGAACATTCTAATTAAGTGATAGAGCTCATCGCATAATTGATCGGTAAGAAGCTGATTTCCGCTGCCCTTTATAATTTGATAATGAAAATCGAAGTCGCCTTCGGTTTGCATGTACTGGCCTTTGTTATCTTGCGTGTGTTTTCGATGCAATTCCAACAAGCTACGTAGTTTCGCGATATCTTGCTCGCTCATATTTTCAGCGGCTAACGCAGCTGCTTTACCTTCAAGCGCCTCGCGAACATCGTAGAGCTCAAGAATACTATCTAGTTCAAGCGTGACGACTGTTGCACCTACATGCGGTACGTGGCGAACCAATCGCATGGCGACGAGGCGCCGTATTGCTTCTCTTAAGGGGCCGCGGCTAACTTGAAATTGTTCGGCTAGCTTAGGCTCATTAAGCTTTTCACCCGGCGCGAAGTCTCCTTTGATAATAGCTTCGCGTAGAGCGGCGGTAGTTTGTCCGCTGAGGGTTTTGGTATCGTCAGATGAGACAATGTCAACAATCTGTTCAGAAGAGTCTTTCATTGAGGCGAATTGTGCCGATCAATGTGTTTATTGTCAACAATTTG
>CAKZRZ010000194.1 GCA_937918955.1 uncultured Arenicella sp. | reverse complement strand
CTGAGCATTGATGCGCCAACACCGGATTTAATGATCTATTTACAGGCGCCTGTGCCGGTATTGCAAAAACGTATTAAGAAACGCAGCATTAAGTACGAGCAGCGGATAGACACGAAGTATCTAGAAAACTTAAGCGATGCTTATACTGAGTTTTTTCATCGCTACGATAGCTCGCCACTATTGATTGTTAATGCTGCTGAGTTTAACCCCATAGACAATGAGTCCGACTACCAGTCTTTGTTAGTTCAAATTGAACAGGCAACGGCGGGTAAGCACTTTTTTAATCCTTTGGTCTCATCTTAATACGGGAAATAACGGCGTCTAGAGGCACAAAGATTGTATTTGCAGTGCGAGCTAGTAGAAGTTTGAGGTAAACTTCTAGCGAAAGATATTGTGAGTGCTTGATTCCAACAGTTTAGGAGAAACAGCAGATGTCGGTTACCGTAACCACGCTTAAAAAAATGAAGGACGCTGGGGATAAAATCACCTGGCTGACCGCCTACGATTATAGTTTTGCTCACCTGGTTGACGACGCAGGAGTCGATGCTATTTTGGTCGGTGACTCTCTCGGTATGGTTATGCAAGGCCACGAAACACCGGTGCCAGTGACGATGGAAGATAGTATTTATCATACCCAGTGTGTGGCGCGTGGATCCTCTAACTCAATGATCGTTGGTGATTTGCCTTTTGGTAGCTACCAGGTTAGTAAAGAACAAGCCTACGAAAACGCAGTGCGCCTCATGCAAGCGGGCGCTCATACCATCAAGCTTGAAGGTGGTGAACTTCAAGTAGAAACGATTAAGTTTTTAGTTGAGCGTGGCATTGCGGTTTGCGCTCATATTGGCTTAACGCCGCAATCAGTCCATCAGCTTGGCGGTTTTAAGATTCAAGGTCGCGGTGCAGCTGCCAAGCAGCTTCTTGAAGATGCAATCGGCGTTGAACAAGCGGGCGCGTTTGGAGTGGTTCTTGAGGCTATTCCCCAAGATCTGGCGGCTGAGATTACCGAGCGTTTGTCGATCCCAACTATTGGAATCGGTGCTGGACCTAAATGTGATGGTCAAGTATTGGTGTTGCAAGACATGCTCGGCGTGTACCCGAAAAAAAGCCCGAAGTTTTCAAAAAATTATATGGACAGTGCTGACACTATCAAAGGTGCAGTCCAAAATTATGTCAGCGAGGTTAAAGCGGGAACGTTCCCAGCCGCCGAGCACAGCTTTGATTGATCTGGCGCGTATATATTAGCAGTTAACGTTTAGGCTCAAAGACGAGTCGAGCAATCGGTAATGCCGATAATAAAAAGGTTAGGAAGTGAATAAAGTTCAACGAGTTTCATCATTGCGAGCGGCGGTACAAGCGGCTCGTAAAGATAAAAAGACAATCGGCTTTGTGCCAACCATGGGGAATTTGCATGAGGGCCACCTAGAGCTAGTCCGCCTTGCGAAGCGTCGCGCTGAATTTGTAGTGGTGAGTATTTATGTTAATCCAACGCAGTTTGGTAAAAACGAAGACCTCGCCAATTACCCATCAACCCCCGAAGAAGATGCTCGCAGCTTGGCTGAAATAGGTGCTGATCTACTATTTTTGCCAGAGCAAGAAACGATGTACCCCGGTGATATTGATGAGCAAACCGTGGTGTACGTGCCTAAGATTGGCGATATGTATTGTGGTAAAGATCGGCCTGAGCATTTTTATGGCGTCACCACGGTAGTTAGCCGCTTGTTTAATATGGTGCAGCCTGACATCGCGGTTTTCGGAAATAAGGACTATCAACAGATAGCGATTATTCGTCGCATGGTTGAGGATTTAGCCTACCCGATACAAATTGTTGGCGTTGATACAGTGCGCTCAGAGGAGGGCTTAGCACTATCGTCGCGCAATGGTTATCTCACCGAAAAACAATTAGCCGTTGCACCAAGTTTGCAGCAATCTTTGCGCGCTATGTCGGACGCTCTTAAACTCAAGTCCGCCGTAGTGTCGAAGAAGGCCTTAAAGGAAATGGAAGATGATACAAAAAGCCAATTGAGAAAATTGGGTTTCAAGCCTCAATACATCACTGTTTGTCGACAGCGAGATTTAAAGCCTGCCAAGAAAGGCGATACAAAACTGGTTATTTTAGCCGCTGCTCAATTGGGCAAAGCTCGCTTGATTGACAATATTGAGGTTGAGCTAGGCGATCCGAGCTAAATACGGGGTCGCCTTATTATCGCTAATATCAAGGATAGGCTAGCTCAATATATCTTGGTCATTAAAGCCTAATAGATACAAAATGCTGTCTAAACCATGCGTTGACAACGACTGTTTGGCTGATTCACGTACTAACGGTTTTGCTCTAAACGCGATACCTAAGCCTGCGGTGCTTAGCATTAATAGATCGTTGGCGCCGTCACCAACCGCAATGGTTTGTTGAGGGTCTAAACCTTCTTCTTCGGCAATTTGCTTTAGTAAGACTGCTTTACGCTCAGCATTGACGATCGGCTCTATCGCTCGACCGGTGAGTTTGCCGTCTTCTATTTCAAGTGTGTTAGCGTAAACATGGTCAATGCCTAAGCGATCTTTTAGGTAGTTGCCAAAATAGTTAAATCCGCCAGACAGTATCGCCGTTTTAAAGCCATAAGCGTTGAGATTACGAATCAGCTTTTCGGCTCCTTCCATCATGGGCAAATTGACAGCAATGTCTTCGAGAATGTCTTCGCTTAACCCTTCGAGCAGGGCCATTCTTTGACGAAAACTCTCACTGAAATCTATTTCTCCTTGCATTGCGCTTTCAGTGATTTTCGCAACCTGTTCACCAACGCCCGCACGTTTCGCTAGTTCATCAATAACTTCCGCCTTGATCAGCGTTGAGTCCATGTCGAAGCAAACCAGTCGTCGACTGCGTCGGTAAGCATTGTCTTGCTGAATGGCGATATCGACGTCGAGCTCGCTGGCAATACTCAAAAATTTAGCTCGCATGGATGCAGGGTCTTTGGGTTTTCCCTGAACTCTGAATTCAACGCAAGATTTGGTGTCGTTGCTAACCGGTTCGTTTAGATCTAAACGGCCGCTGAGTCGCGCGATATCATGAATATTCAGGCCTTGCTCAGCGGTGACTTTGGTTACTCGGGCAATTTCTTCAGCGCTAACTTCGCGAGTGAGCAGTGTTAGAATGTAACGATCAGCGCCTTGCTGTTTTACCCAGTGACGATAGTCCTGATCACTAATATCTCGAATCTTTACCTTTAAGCCTAAGGACTCAGCCTGCTGGAGTATTTGCCATTTGAGTTGAGCCTGATTTTGATCTTCGGGTAATTGCAACAAAATGCCTTGTGAGACATGGTTGTGGATAACCGATTGACCAATATCTAGAATGCGTACGTCGATGGCCTCTATAACCGAGTAGAAATCAGCGGATAAGCCAATACGGTCTTCGCCGGAGATATTCAGAAGAATGATATTTGACACGTATATGTTGCCGCTAATTTTCGGCATTGGGTCGTTAAATCGTAGCCTAAGTTTACACCATTGAGCTAGCGATGAGACAGGAATGAGCCGCGCAAACATAAAAGCCTTGATCGACTGCCTCACGAATGCATAAATTGGCGTATAATCCGCTCAGGGTGCGCCGCAATTGTTTGTAGCGAAACTAGTAGCAGAATTTAAATTACTTAGAAATTTATGAGCAAGAAAACCAGAGTCGGCGTTGTAGGGGTAGGCTATTTAGGCCAAATACACGCAAAGATCTATCACGAAATGGATAACGTTGAATTGGTGATGCTGGCCGATACAGACCAAGATACTGTTTCAAAACTTGCTGAATCATACGGCTGCGAGTGCACCAGTAACTACTTGGAAATGATCGATAAGGTCGACGCGGTAAGCATTGTGGTGCCAACTTCCTTACATTATGACGTCGCTCAGCCATTTCTCGAAGCCGGCATCGCCACTCTAATGGAGAAGCCAATTGCGGCTACCGTAGATGAAGCTCGTAAGCTGGTCGACCTTGCCGCGCAGAACGAAGCGCCATTTCTAATCGGTCATTTGGAGCGTTACAACCCGGCTCTAAGGGCGGTCGCCAATAAAGTTGCTGAGCCGAAGTACATTGAAGTTCATCGTCTAGGAACGTTTGTTGAGCGTGCGACGGACGTCGACGTTATCACCGATTTGATGATTCACGATCTAGACTTGGTGTTGTCGCTTGTTGATGAAGAGCCTGAAAACGTTCAAGCGATTGGTTCATCGGTTATAACCGATCACGTAGATCTCGCCAATGTTCGTCTTGGTTTCCCCAGTGGTGCTGTGGCGAATATAACCGCTAGCCGAGTTTCGAATAAGCGCTTTAGACGTTTTAGAGTATTCGGCCCAGAAGGCTATTACGGGGTTAACCTTATGGATCAAGAGCTGGATATTGTTACTAAGGGCGAACCGCCAGAAGGCAGTGAGTTTCCAGATTTAGAGGTTGAACATATTAAGTTTGACGCAGAACAACCCTTACAAGTTGAACTCGCTCACTTCATAGAGGTGGCTGAAGGCAAGGCAATGCCAATGGTGACTGGTTTACAAGGTTTACGGGCATTGCAACTTGCTGAAAAAATTCAACGAATTATGCGTGATTCAATCAGCTAGCGTAAAACTCTATTAATCGAGATGAAACTGATCTTAACGACTTCTCTTCAAGTATCGATCTTTAAAACGTTGGTGCTTGCAGCCTGCTTGCTTAGTGTGTCTTGCGCAAAGGCTGAGTCTGTTCCTGATGCGGCCAGCGTAAAAAAAGGGTCAGTACCTAAAGCGCCCGCTAATTGCGAATTAGATAACGCCGCGTTGCAAGCGATGCCTCTCATCGAGGTGACTATAAGCCGTAAAGACGGGAGCCAGCATAGCGTAACGGCTAAACTTGCCGATAACAATGCGACTCGAGCGGCGGGCTTTCAACGAGTCTGTGCTGAGACTATTGAAGCGATGCCGATCTTGTTTGTTTTTCAGCGAGAGTCAATCCCGAGCTTTCATATGAACAATGTTGTTGCTCCAATTGATATTGCTTTTGTTGATAAACGCGGCCGGCTTGAGAGTATTCAGGCTATGAAACCGTATTCATTACTGCAGCGTAAAAAGCCGCTTTATAGCCCAAATAGGCCTATTTTATATGCATTTGAAGTGCACCCTGGTTTTTTTAAAAAGCATGATATTTTGCTTGGCGACACATTGACTTGGGCTAAGGCGCAATAGCGATTTATTCGCTCTCTGCAAATTAATTGTTTAAGGTTTACCTAACTATCTAAGGTCATATATGGACTATCTCGATTGGAAGTCTGGGCTGAGTTTAGAGACGGTATTCGCCGGTTCTGTATCGTATTCTTATCCTACATTTCTAAGCTCGTATCCTGACGATCAACGCTTCGTCAGTGTTAGTAAAAACTTGAGTGATAACCGGCAGGTTTTAATGTTGCACTCGAATGATCAAATTCAATGCCTTACTCCGTCGCCATTCAAGTTGCAAACTAAAGTCAACGAATATGGTGGCAAGCCATTTTGGTTGCTAGGTCAAGAGTTAGTCTTCGCAAATCAAAGTGATCAGTGCTTATATGCGCAGTCGGTAAGCATTGACGGTATTGGCGAAGTACGTCGATTGACAGTAAAACCAACTGACGAAACCCGTTTTTTGTATACCGATGTCAATAGGCTTGGTGAGCGGTGTTATCTCGCCATTGTTGAACAAGAGCAAGTCGATATTCCGCATGATCAAAACCTCATGGGTATTGCAACGATATCGCCAAGTGGTGAGTATTTAAGCCCATCAATAGTAATTAAGGGTGCAGACTTTTACTGTAACCTTGTTGTCAGTCCAATACAGCATGAGGGCAGCGTATCGAAGGCTCAAATCGCATGGGTGCAGTGGAATCATCCTAATATGCCATGGGATGCCAATGAGCTTTGCATTGCCGACATTGTGATAGATGGCAGCAATATCGTAGTTCAAAATCAGCGGGTCGTCACATGGCCGGGCTCAGAGTGTGATGTCAGTGTTTGCCAACTGATGTTTGGCCGCAGTGGCAAGTTGTTTTTTTCGGCCGATTACGGAGATAAGTCGAGTGAGTCTGCCGAGAATTTTTGGAACGTTCATGTTTATGATCCAATCAGCGAAAATGTATCAAAACTGAGCCATGAGCAACGCGAATACGGTTATCCGCATTGGGTTTATGGAGATAAACGTATTGTGCAACTGAGTGATTCGAAAATCGCCGCAGTTGCAAGCGGGCCGGTTGGTGATGAGCTAATGGTTATCGACGAGGCCAGCTTAGGTTGCAAATCTATCGTCGATTTTGCCCCAGTAGACTTATCCACGGACGCTTCATCTAATTCATTGGAAGAGCAATTTGATGACAGTCCCGCAACACTCCAACATTTAGACAGTAATGCAAAGGGGCGCCTGATATTTGAACGTTTAGCCTTTGATCAATCGCCCTGCATCGTTAGTCTTAGGCTCGATGACAACAATGTGTTAAGTCAGTCTATCGAGGTTGAGCCTCAGCCTAAAATTGGTAGATCAGGCTCTGAGTTTGATATCAGCGCTGCCGAGGCTATTTCATACCCATGTCGAGACGGTGAATACGCGCACGGTTTTTATTACGCTCCAAGTAATGGCAGCGAACATGCAAGAACGTCGAGCTCGGCGAAACCTCCACTGTTAGTGATGGTCCATGGGGGGCCGACGGCACGTGCCTATGGACACTTTGATTTACAAAAACAGTTCTGGACCTCCCGAGGGTTTGCCATTTTGGAAGTGAATCACCGAGGCAGTTCGGGCTATGGTCGTGGTTTTCGAGATGCTCTTTATGGCGAGTGGGGCGAGCTTGACGCCAGTGACATCGCCGATGGCGTACTATCACTGATAGATCAAGGCAAGGTCGACCCAGCGCGTATTTGCATACGAGGTAAGAGCGCAGGTGGCTATGCTGTTTTGCGCGCACTTACTGAATACCCAGACTTATTTCGTGTTGGGGCTTGTTATTATGGCATTGGCAATCTTGTTACCTTGGCGGAAACGACACATAAATTTGAAAAGCATTATACTGATCGATTGATTGATGAAGAATTTGATGAAATTCGTGCCAATACTCAAGCCAGTCGATTTTATCAGCGTTCGCCGATTCATAAAATGAACCGATTAAAGAGCGCTATGATTATTTTTCAAGGCAGTCTAGATCGCGTTGTACCGCCAGCGGTTTCTGAAGAAGTGATCGCCGTGTTAAAGCAGGCTAATATAGATCATGAGTACGTTGAGTACCCGGATGAAGCCCATGGCTTTAAGCAGCCGTCGAATAACATTGATGCTTGGCGAAAAGAGTTAAACTTTTATCGCCGAATTCTCAGCGCTACGACTGATTGAGTTTAAGTCATGATAATTTGAATCAAGAAAACTTGAATCAAGAAAACCTGAATCAACAAAACATAAGCCACAAAAACTAAGTAAACCTTCGCATATGAATCTCATTCAAGAAAGAACCATCGCTCTTGCTGGTGTCTTGCAAGCCTGTCAACAGGTTCAGTCGTTGGCGCGTACAGGTCTCGCTAAGGACGATGCTTTTGAAAATAGCTTGCAGTCAATTTTAGTGCTCGATGCACTTAACACACCGGCCGTTTTTGGCGGAATAGACGGCCTTCGATCAGGGTTAGCACTACTAAAAGATGGTGCGCTCAACTCAACCGCTGGCGACGATTTAGAATTGTTGCGTTATATGATGTCTATATTGCAACTGCAGACACAGCTCTATCGAGATGATCAAAAGTTTGCAGCGTTTGGACAGTCGGTTGAGCGCTTGAGTAGTTATTCGAATGATGAATTGATCGACGCCTGTTCTAACACCTATCAATCTCATATCAGTGTGCTGCGCCCGCAAATCATCGTCCAAGGTGAGCAAGAGCACTTGCAGCAAGAGGGCGTGCCAGAGAAGGTAAGAACGATGTTGCTTGCCGCAATTAGAGCGGCGGTTCTTTGGCAACAAAAGGGTGGCGGTAAGTTTCGCTTGGTGTGGGAGCGCACCCGTATGCGCCACGCGGCAGAAGATCTATTGAAGCAGAATTTGCACTAACAGTATTTAGAGAACTCGTCATGAAGATATCGCTATTGTTAACCGGCAATGAACTTATGAGCGGCGATACCGTCGATTCCAACTCGGCCTATATTGCGCAGTCTCTAAAGGACCTGAGTTTAGTACCCTATATCAAAAAAGTGGTCGGCGATGACACGTCACTGCTGATTAGTTCAATTCAAGAGTTGGCTGCTGTCTCGGATGTGTTAGTTATTAACGGTGGTTTAGGCCCAACCGTTGATGACCTTACGGCTTTAGCTTTATCGAACGCGATCGATTCGCCATTAACACGCAACGCAGACGCTTATGCCAAGCTTGATGAGTGGGCGACCCGCCGCGGCTTTGTGATGACCGAATCCAACTTAAAGCAAACCGAGTTGCCGGCTGCGTGCGAGATCATTGATAACCCTAATGGCTCGGCGATGGGCTTTCGTTGTGTGTTCAACGATTGCCTAATCATGTGTACTCCAGGCGTGCCGAGTGAGTTCAAACCGATGGTCGAAAATCACATTTTGCCATTGATTCGAGAGCATGGAAATATCGAGGCGCGCAGTACAATTACACGATTACGCATATTCGGAATTACTGAATCAGGTTTACAAGACACGGTTAACGAAATTTTCCCCGATTGGCCGGCCGAAGTGGAATTAGGTTTTCGCGTGCAGCTGCCAGTAATTGAAGTGAAATTCGCGACTGTTGGTGATGAATTCTTAGAGCTAAATCAACAATGGGCTGATAAATTTGAAGCTCACTTTTCAGACTATGTAATCGGCAGAGACAGTGTTCGATTAAGCCAAGCACTCAACTTAGCTTTGCAACAAAAGGGCTTAACGGTCACAACCGCTGAATCATGTACCGGTGGTCAGATTGCCTCGGGCATTACCAGCGAAGCCGGTTCTTCTGAGGTGTTTGAAGCGGGCTTTGTTGTCTACTCGAACCGTATGAAAACTAAAACTCTTGGCGTTGCTGAGGACTTACTTGAGCAACACGGCGCAGTCAGTCAAGAGAGCGTTATCGCGATGGCGGAAGGGGCTTTGCTGGAATCATCGGCCGACATTGCGATATCAATATCAGGTATCGCTGGCCCAACGGGCGGCAGTGATGAAAAGCCAGTAGGACTAGTTTGGATGGCCTGGGGTCGCGCTGGCGCGATCAAAGCGCGCAAATTCTTTTTACCTATGGGGCGAATTGCATTTCAACGCACCGCAACCGCGTTGGCAATGGATATGGTTCGCCGAGAGGTACTTGGGCTTTCGACTGATGTCGATTATTTTAGTGAGCTTAAAAAGAAACGCTAGGCTGTTAATTGGCTCTAGGCTATTAATCGGCTCTAGGCTATTGATCGGCTCTAGGCAGTCGATCAGCTCCAGGCAGTCGACCAGCTCTAGGCAGTTTGCTCCTGAGCGAATTCAATCATCGCTAGGCACACCATAGACAATTCCTCACTGCTAATCGAGTAGGGCGGCATTATGTATAACAGCTTGCCAAAAGGGCGAACCCATACACCTCGTTTAACGAAAAACGCTTGAGCAGCTACCGTGTCGATGGCTTTTTTCATCTCGATTACGCCAATCGCTCCAAGCACTCGCACATCTTCTACTGAGCTTAGCGCCTTGGCATTTTGAAGCTCTTTTTCTAGCTTAGTTTCAATCCGGCTGACATTTTTGTGCCAATCGTTTTCAAACAAGACATCGATACTGGCGTTAGCGACGGCGCAAGCTAGCGGATTGCCCATAAAGGTCGGGCCATGCATAAAAACACCGCCGTTTGCTGAAATACCATTAGCGACTTCAGCGCTCGCGAGTGTCGCCGCAAGCGTCATATACCCGCCTGTTAAAGCCTTACCTAGGCACAATATATCCGGTTCAATATTGGCCCACTCGCAAGCGAATAGTTTTCCAGTACGCCCAAAGCCCGTGGCAATTTCATCGGCGATTAAGAGTACATTAAATCGATCGCACAGTTCTCTCACGCGCGTTAAGTACTCGGGATGGTAAAACCACATACCGCCCGCACCCTGAACAATCGGCTCAAGAGTGATTGCCGCTATTTCGTGATGATGTTTAGTGAGCATCCGCTCTAGGTCGTCGGTACTCGCTTGATCAAACTCATCATTAAAACGACATTGTGGGCGTTCGGTAAACAGCTGTTTTATAACCGCATTGTTAAATAGATGGTGCATACCAGTATCTGGGTCGCACACTGACATCGCAGCGAAGGTATCTCCGTGATATCCGCCTCGCAGGGATAGCATCTTAACTTTAGATGGTTTTGCTTTAGCTTGCCAATATTGCACTGCCATTTTCATAGCTACTTCGACACTGATAGAACCAGAATCCGCGAGGAATACATGCTGTAAGCGAGCGGGTGTGATATCAATGAGGCGTCTGCATAAATCGATAGCAGGTTGATGTGTTATGCCGCCGAACATTACGTGCGACATTTTATCGATTTGTGCTTTTGCTGCTTCGTTTAATCTAGGATGGTTGTACCCATGGATCGCGCACCACCATGAGGCCATGCCATCGATTAACTCGCGACCGTCGGCTAAACATAGTCGTACACCGTTAGCGCTCTCTACTAATTGAGTTGGTAATGGATGGGTTGCTGAAGTGTAGGGGTGCCAGATATGGGCTCGATCAAAGTCGAGCGCCATGTTTTGATCTTCAATATGCATAGAATTAGAGTGAGACCCGAGCGTTCACATCGAGTTCGAAGGAGGTGAAAAATGAGCCTAGAAAAAAAGCAATTTGATAATAAATGCAACAATGACGATATTAAGCGTGATTTTAATTGGCCCAATGCCTTTTTTGATCTGCATATTTGCCGCAATTGCAGCGCCAATCGAAGTGCCTATTCCCAGCGCGATACCGTACTTCCATACAAGCTCGAGCTGAGAGGCAAACACCATCAAAGCTACCACCGTATAACACAAGACAATGAAGACCTTATGCGCGTTGGTGCTAACAAGGTCAAGTTGCATAACACGATTCAAAGCTGGCATTAGTAGAAACCCGACACCGATATGGATAAAACCACCCCAGAAGCCGATCAACACCATCAGGGCGTGTCCTGCTATCAAACGATTCTTGCTCGGCGATTGGTTTTGCTCGATCGTTTTTGCTTGAGGTAATGCCATTACTACCAAAACCAGCACCATAATCAACGCGAGTATGCTATTGAATTGATCGCTTGGGATTCGACTCGCTAAGCTTGCGCCAATCAAGGTGCCAGGAATCGTGCAAGCACCCAAGCTTAAACTTAGCTTGAAGTTGCTAAAACCTTTGCGATAGAAAGCCCAGACAGCTGAAATATTTTGCGGCAAGATCGCAATGCGATTAGTGCCGTTGGCAACCGTGCCCGGTACACCCAGAAAAATCATGATCGGCACTGACAACATAGAGCCACCACCAGCCATTACATTTAAAAAGCCGGTAGCGATGCCAGTGATCACGAGGAGTATTAATTCAAACATGCAGCGATTGTAACCAAAGCTTGGCTCATAATGGGCGCCAATATCAAATTATCTTGCTAAACTCAGGCGTATGAAACTCTATCACCAAAGTTACCCAAGCGATTTACTCGAAGATCGTGATGAGGGCTCTATTCCGGTGCTTATTCTGCCAGGCTTGTTTGGTTCAACGACTAATTGGCGGGGTTTTGCTAAGGCGCTTAGTAGCGATTGGCCTGTAATCGTGTTGGATCAACGCAATCATGGGCGCTCTCCTCATGCTGAGACCCATAGTTATCATGATTTGGCGAGTGATCTACTTGGTTTTTTGGATGCTCATGGGATCGAGAAAATCAAGCTTTGTGGACACAGCATGGGCGGCAAAGCGTCGATGGTCTTCAGTTTGCTGCACTCTGAGCGAATTGATCAACTCGCCGTATTAGACATTGCGCCAGTATCATATTCTCATACCCACGCTCCTTACCTTGAGGCAATGATAGACCTAGATTTATCGTCAATTGCGTCTCGCGCAGAGGCTGACAAGGTGCTGTCGGAGGTCATTACTGACACTGCTACGCGATTATTCTTACTTCAAAGCTTGGTCGGTAATGCTGGCAACTTTGAATGGCGATTGAATTTAAGAACTTTATTGGAAGAAATGCCCAAAATCCTCAGTTTTCCTGAGATGTCCATGAGTTCTGATGTTAGTGCTCTATTTTTGAGTGGTGAAGTGTCCGATTACGTCGGCCCTGAGCATTATAGAGTGGTTAAAGAGCGCTTTCCCAAAGCGAGTTTTGAACAAATTCCCGAGGCAGGCCACTGGCTTCATGCCGAGCAGCCGCAAGCTGTACTAGCTGCATTAGTTAACTTTTTCAAAAAAGATAAAAATTATGACTGATTTAAGTAATGAAAATGACCAAGAACAGGTCAACTACAGCATGATGGATAAAAAACGAAAATATGCCCTTTTAATTGAGGCGCATTCTAAAGATCTTTATAAATACGCATTGTGGCTTTGTAAAGACAAGAACATGGCCGAAGACGTCATGCAAGAAGCCTTTTTACGTGCTTGGAAGTCGCTCGACAGTTTGCGAGAAGCCAAAGCCGCCAAAGGTTGGTTGTTTACGATTTTTCGCCGAGAGCATGCGCGACAGTTTGAACGCAAGCAGTTTCAGTATAAAGACGTTGAATCAATGGACACCATTGAGGATTCATCGCATATGGGCTACGACGACCGCCCAGAAGCCTTCGCATTGCGAAATGCTTTGAAAAAGTTGCCAGAAGAATATCGAGAGCCGCTTGAGATGCAAGTGTTAGGTGGGTTCTCTTGTGACGAAATCGCTGGGATTTTGGACATCAGTTCAAGTGCCGTGATGACAAGACTATTTAGAGCGCGTAAAAAAATGCGCCAGATTTTGGGGCATGAATCAGCGCCTCAATTAGGTGTGGTCGGGGAATAAAGCCGGTTGATCACCATTTCAAATGAAGTAATTTAAAAGAGTTTATAGAAAATGAATTGTTTAGATTTTAAAAGATTAGCGCTATCAGACCCGAGTTCGCGCGATCACAGTTTTATAGAGCACAGTGCGCAGTGCCCAGATTGCTTGAAGTATGTCGGCAGCATCCGTCAGATGGATGCCGATTTATCGAGCAGTATGGATGTTGAGATGCCATCTGATTTGATGGCGCGCTTGCAGCTTAACCAAGAACTTACAGAAGAAATAGAAACCGCTGAGGTTATTGCAATTAATCCAATGCGACGTTATGCAATGGCCGCAAGCTTCGCCCTAGCGCTATTTGTCGCAGGCTTTATGGCGAGCAATCAATTTGGGTCTAATAACGACATTAGTTCAGATTACCAAGCTCTGTTAGCCGGTGTTGTCGAACACATGAATGAGCAAGCGATCACTCCAGTGTGGAGCGCAGAGCGTGCTAATTCGAATGCGAATACTCTGTTGGCAAGTTATGCGCCTGAAATGAAATTGAAGTTTTTGAGTAACTTACAGTTTAGCCGAATATGTCCGATGGGACAGTATAAGGGCTTGCACGCGAGCTTAGAAACCGCCGATGGTCAGGTGACCTTTGCTTTTATTAAAGGTGATTCAGTCAGTGAATTATTTGATGCTGGATATGAAGGCTATGTTAGCCGAGTCAAACCTATTCGTGGTGGTAACTTAATCATCATGAGTCGCACTAATAAGGCTTTGCAAGAGGCAGATAGCCAACTTGAAGAAGCGATGTATTGGGATATCTAGCCCAGATAGACGCTTAAACAAGGTATTACTCAAAAAGCAGCGGCCCAAGCCCGCTGCTTTTTTGTTGCCTACAGGATGTAGGCATGTCGCGGTCACATGGATGCGAAAGAGCGACTCAACGTCAGGATGTAGGCATGTCGCGGTCGCATGGATGCGAAGAATTAGCTAGAAAATAGTAGCCCTTTAGCCAAACCGATGGTCGGCAACAAACGGGTTTGTTTGGCGTTCTTGGCCAAAGCTTGACATTGGGCCATGGCCGGGGATAAACCGTATATCGTCACCTAATGGGAACAGTCGCTTGCGAATCGAGTTTAGCAAGTCTTCAGGGTTGCTTTTAGGAAAGTCGGAACGACCAATTGAACCTTGGAAAATCACATCGCCAACAGCGGCAAATGACTGGCTGATTTCAACAAAGACTACGTGACCAGGAGTGTGGCCCGGACAATGAACAACATCAAAGTTCAAACTGCCCAGCGTTACAGTGTCACCGTGGTTTAACCATTGATCAGGCGTAAAGGTACCGCCTTCAAAGCCAAATTGCCGGCATTGCTCTGGCAGTAAATCGATCCAAAACTGATCGTCTTTGTGAGGGCCAATAATAGGTACGCCTGTCATCCTAGCTAGCTCACCAGTGCCCCCAGCGTGATCAAGGTGAGCATGTGTAATAAGAATTTTATCCAGTTCCAGTTCGTTCTGCTCAATAACTGATTGAATTTTCGCCAGTTCACCGCCTGGGTCTATTACCGCAGCGAGCTTTGATTCTGTGCACCAAATGACACTGCAGTTTTGCGCAAACGGTGTAACTGGAACTATTTTGAAATCTAATGGCATAAAAAGGGTGCGGTTGGCAGAGTTAAGCGAAAGCTATTGGCGCTAACAATTATTTTGGCTCCGGGCGTACGCTAATGTTTTGAACATATTGTTGGCCATCTTGGTCAATCAGGATGATTTCAGCTTGGTCACCAAGTTTGAGTTCTTGTTTTGGTTGCATCAACATCATATGCATTCCTAACGGTTTTAGAATCACCTCACCGTTTGCTGGTACTAATAGAGAATCCATGTGTTGCATGCTTGCAATTCCGTCTTCGACCACGGTGTTGTGAATCATCGTCATTGCAAAAGCCTCGCTCTCGCTTTGTTCAATGATAATGTCTTGATCACTGTTATTACGAAGTTCAAAATAGGCCGCCATGCTGCTCGCTCCTGGTGGCGCTGGGCGAATCCATGCTTGCTTAAAAGTAAGCTTAGGCAGTGCTGATTCTTGTTCAACATTGCTTGTTTCATTTTGACTGGCTAAATTCGACGGGCTTGTTTTTGATGCCGAAGAGTCTACAGGTGTTTGGTTAACACCAGCGTATTCGGACAAGGCAATCAAGTCGGCGCTAATAGTCGATTCAACATGTGGTGCTGTTATTACGCCCGCATATTGTCCTTCTGGATTGACCAGAATAATGGCTGCACCATGATCTACGTCATAGCCACCGTTGGGCATTTCATCAGATTTAAAGAATAAAATGCCAACGTTTTTAGCAAACGACTCAGTTGCTTGTAAGGGCGCTGAAACGCCGATGAATTCTGGGTCAAAAAATGGCACATAGCGCGCCAAGCGTTCGCTTGTATCTCGCTCTGGATCAACCGATACCATAATCACTTGATAGTTATGCCAAACATCAGCCTGCTCGAGCTCTGCCTTTACTTGCTTTAAGGTGTGCATGGTGGTCGGGCAGACATCGGGGCAGTTGGTAAAGCCGAAAAATAAAATACTCCATTTGCCTTTAAACTGCTCGAGGCTAAATTCTTTACCATGGTGGTCGGTAAATTCAACGTCAACCAAGGGCTTGGGATTTGGAAGCAGTATTGTCTTCTTAAATTCGGGCAGTTTCGCAGGTGGCGCTTTTGAGCTTTGAACCAATAAACCAGAGCCAATCGCGACAATGGCCACGAGAATAAAGAGAAAATAGGATTTGTTGCTTGGCGCGTTCTGTTTGCTTAGCTGAAGTGGAAGCATGATTAAGTCTCACTGCGATTACGAAAACGCGCCGATTATAACGGATTTGGTGTGTATTTGACTGCATCAAGCTTGCCGTATTTTTTCACTTTAACCTTTTTTTCACATTCTAGTTTAGATGTACCTGCGTGATTTGTTTACTTATACTCAAGAAATACAACTTAGGCTTACATGGCTAATGAGCCATTTTTCTAGGACGGCTATTTTCTTGGACAACTTATGACCGCAAATTCGATATCTGAGCTTAGTGCAGCATTAGACGACCTTAATTGGTCGAACATGCTGAGTGAGCTGAGCTACGCCAACGGAGCGCCTGAGATATCGGCCTTGCTTAAGCAAAGCCCGGAAGATTTTGTTGTGGTCGAGCAAATGGAAATTGAGCCTAGCGGAGAAGGTGAGCATATCTGGCTTGACGTGACTAAAATTCGGCGCAACACTGACGCGGTTGCAAAGTCTTTAGCGCGGTTTGCCGGCGTGTCAAATCGAGATGTTGGCTATTCAGGAATGAAGGACTTCAACGCCGTGACGCGCCAATGGTTTAGTGTATGGCGACCCAAAGGCGAGCCACTCGATTGGTCGTCTTACGAGTTTGATGGTGTCGAGCTTAATCGAGTTGTGAATCACTCGAGAAAAATAAAACGTGGAACTCATCGCTCCAATCGCTTTGAAATTAGATTGGCGAATCTAAAAGGCGGTGAACAAGCGCAGGATATCCAAACCATTCTAGATCATCGATTAAAGACTCTTCGAGACCAAGGCGCGCCAAACTATTTTGGTGAGCAACGCTTTGGCCGTAATGCCGGTAATATACCGCAAGCCTTAGCGATGTTTCGGGGAGAGAAGAGGGTAAAGGATAGAAACTTGCGTAGCATTTTATTGTCATCAGTTCGATCATGGCTATTTAATAGCGTAGTGTCCGCGCGCGTTAAAACGCGAACTTGGCAAATGTTATTTAAGGGCGAACCGGCCAACCTTGATTCAAGTAATAGCATTTTCGTTGTCGAAGATGCCTTAGTGGAAAATCAACGGCTAAAGGATTTGGATATTCATCCTACTGCGCCACTTTGGGGGCAAGGTCACGAGTCTTTCGCTGAGTCGGCAAGTGTTGATTTGCTAGACCTAGAGCGCGATGCATTAGTTGCATACGCAGAATTGAAAGTTGGTTTAGAGTCTGCTCGCTTGGACTATCAGCGCCGGCCACTCCGAGTAATCGCAAAGCGACTTGAGTGGCAATACCAACAGGTCAGTGAAGCGCGGCTCGATTGTGTTTTGAGTTTTGAATTGAATCGAGGGCAATTTGCTACGTCTATTATAAGAGAACTTGTTCTCGAGCGCGGTTGTCTATGACTGTCGTTTGTACCGAGCGTGCCTATATCGATAGTTCAGATCTTTTTGACAAGGTCTCTGATCAGCCCTGGGCGATATTTCTTGATTCGGGTAAATTGTCAAAGTCAGAGCAGCCTTTGCAGCACGGAGACTTCGACGTTTTAGCGATCAAACCGAAATCCACCTTAGTTTTCGATGGCAAGGTGACGCACTTTCGTAATAGCTCGGTTAAGGAGCGGCTTTACGGTGACCCACTGGCTATTCTGCAATCGGCAATTCCTGATATCGAACAAGAATCGCCATCAGACCTGCCGTACATGCCGGGCGCTTTGGGTTATTTTTCATACGATTTAGCGCGAAGCTACGAAAATATCCCAAATCTAGCGGCTGATAACGAGCAGCTTCCGATGATGGCGATGGGAATTTACTGTGTAGTTGTGGTGATAGATCATCGCAAAAAAAAGAGCTTGGTTGTTCAACTTGACCAGTCAGCCGATACGCAAGCGGTAGCCGATGAATGGCTCGACCTTATTGATTGGAGTGTAGAATTTGAACGTGACATGGCAGACTTTGCTGACGAAATTGAAGCAAATCAAAAACGATTAGAACCTTATTTTACCGGAGGCCTACTCAGCGGGATATTGGAAGATAATATGCCGCGAGATGTCTATCGCAAGCGCTTTAAGCAGGTTCGTGATTACACAATTGCCGGCGACTGCTATCAAGTGAATCTCACTAAGCAGTTTTCAGTACAGGTCACCGGCGACGCGTGGTTAACCTATCGCTATTTACGCGAACAAAGTCCAGCTCCTTATGGTTGCTATCTCAATTTACCGTTTGCGCAGGTGTTGTCAAATTCACCCGAGAGCTTTATTCAATGTCGAAATCGGCAGGTTCTCACCAGTCCGATTAAGGGCACTCGACCTCGCGTACATGGCAGTAATGGGGCCGACAAAGCGCAAGCTCATAAACTGCTTAATAGTCCCAAAGATAGGGCAGAGAATTTAATGATTGTCGATCTGATGCGTAACGACTTGAGTCGCTGTTGTGAGTTTGGCAGTGTAAAGGTTCCTAAGTTGTTTGAGATCCACAGTTTCGCCAATGTGCATCATTTAATTAGTACCGTTAGCGGTGTACTTAAATACAATTTGAATGTTCTCGATTTATTCAGGGCGTGTTTTCCTGGTGGTTCAATTACGGGCGCGCCTAAAATCCGCGCGATGGAAATTATCGAAGAGCTCGAACCTAATCGTCGAGGTCTTTACTGTGGCAGCATTGGCTACGTTGGAGTTGATGGAAGTCTGGAGACGAACATTGCGATTCGAACCATCGTTGTTAAAGATGGAGTTGCAAGGTATTCAGCAGGAGGCGGTTTAGTAATCGATTCAGAGGTCGAAGACGAGTATCAAGAGTTATTGGATAAGGCCAAAATGATGACCAACGCAGTGTTTAAAAATAAACGTCCATCGTCGCATTAGTTGATAAGTATCGTCTTTTTTTGACTAATTCGGCTTGAATAAGGTTATCCAACAGAGTAAAAGGTAAGTAGCGTAAAAAAGTAAACTAACCACTTGTTTTGTTGGGGGACGGGCATTAGGTTTAGACCATGGTTCTCGCAGCAGTAAAATCTCTTTCAGAAATGGAATTACCAGCCGACAATGTACCTCAATGGTTGTCGGAAATCGGCTGTGGGCGGCCCCAAGAAGACGTTCAACGTATTGAAAAAGCGGCGTATTTTGCAATAGATGCTCACAGTGGTCAAAAACGTGCGTCTGGTGAAGACTATGTAAATCACACTTTCGCAGTGGCCGCGATTGTTCACGAGCTAGGCCTCGATTCGGACGTAGTCATTGCTGCTTTGTTGCACGACACAGTAGAGGACACTGACGTTACGCTGGCGCAGTTGGCGAGTAATTTTGGTCAAGACGTTGCCAATTTAGTCAACGGCGTAACAAAAATGGAAGTAATTCAAGAGTTCACTGAGACCGAGTCAAACCGCCGTAAATCGAAGCAAGAAGCCAAAGCAGAGAGTTTGCGCAAAATGATGCTGGCAATGGTCGATGATGTGCGCGTTGTACTAATTAAACTCTGCGACCGGCTGCATAATATGCGAACACTCGGAGCGGTTAAAGCTGAAAAACAGAAGCGCGTTGCGACTGAAACACTCGAGATATTCTCTCCCTTAGCTAATCGGCTTGGTGTTTGGCAAATAAAGTGGGAACTTGAAGATTTAAGCTTTCGTTACATTGAGCCCGATATCTATAAAACCATCGCTCGAAAATTGTCCGAACGTCGTGTTGATCGACAATCATTTATAGACCAATTTATTAGCGATGTTGCCAGCCAGCTAGAGGCCGAAAACGTCGATGCTGAGATTCGTGGCAGGGCAAAACACATCTATAGCATTTGGTCTAAAATGCAAAAAAAAGGCTTAGAGTTTGAGCAGTTATTCGATGTGCGAGCGGTCAGAATTTTAGTCGACTCAGTGAAAGACTGTTATGCCGCATTAGGGTCGATTCATACCAATTGGAAGTTCATACCTGGGGAGTTTGACGACTATATTGCCACCCCTAAAGAGAATAATTATCGCTCGATTCACACAGCCGTCATCGGCCCCACGGGCAAGGTTGTTGAAGTTCAAATTCGAACTCATGAAATGCATGAGTACAATGAGCTCGGCATTGCAGCACATTGGCGCTACAAAGAAGGTAGCACCGATAATGATCAAGCGGTTAATAATAAGATCCTATGGTTGAGGCAGCTTCTTGAATGGAAAGAGGAAGTAGCTGATGCAAGCGAATTTGTTGATCGGGTTAAAGATGAAGTCTTTGAAGATCGTGTTTACGTGTTTAGTCCCAAGGGCAAGGTTGTTGATTTGTCTTACGGCAGCACGCCGATAGACTTCGCCTATTCAATACACACCGAAGTCGGTCATCGATGCCGAGGCGCAAAGGTTAATGGCAAGATGGTGCCGTTAACTTATCGTTTAAAAACCGGTGAGCAGGTCAGCATTGTCACCGCTAAAAGTGGGGGGCCAAGTTTAGACTGGTTGGACCCTCATAAAGGCTATGTCAGAACACGCCGAGCACGTTCAGGAATACAGCATTGGTTTCGTCACGAGCACCGAGATGAAACCATCGCACATGGGCGGACTATATTAGATCGAGAACTCGATCGCATGAATGTTAGTGATGTAAACCTGGAGCAACTCGCTAAAAAGTTAAGCGTTGAAGATGCTGAAGAGCTTTATTTTAAAATGGTCGATGGCTCTATCAAACCAGGGCGCGCTGCGGCAATCGCACAACGGATGTTAAAGCCTGATAATTTGAGCGAAGAAGAACAGCTCGAAATGACTTTTAAAGCTGGTCGAGCGGCTAACGATGATACCCGGCCTAGCGAGATGAGTGTTCAAGGCGTTACTGATTTAATGACGTCACTGGCGAAATGTTGTCAGCCGGTGCCGGGCGACAGAGTGCTCGGTTTTGTAACACGCGGCTCTGGCATAACGATCCATAGAGAAGAGTGTCCAAATATTTTGTATCAAAAGCACGAAGCTGACGAGCGGGTAGTCGAAGTCAACTGGGGGCAGAATCAAGAACGTGTCTATCCGATGACCGTTCTGATCAATGCTTTTGATCGCAAAGGCCTATTGCGTGATGTGTCTACCGTGTTCGCCGATGAGAAGGTCAATGTGCTGGAGATGAAGACTCGAACCGATGCTCAGAATCAATCGGTTCAAATGGAAGCACTTGTTGAAGTAACAAGTTTCGAGGCAATGAGCCACTTGCTGGCGAAACTCGATCATTTACCTAATGTTCTGTCAGTGAAGCGCAAAGTTTAGTGCTCTGTTTGCAGACTACTGACTAATAATTTCTTCAAATAGAGCATAGTAGATATGCTCGCTGTACCCTTCTCGCACCTCCACGGTCGTATCGTTAAGTTGTGCTGCAATGTGCTTAACTCCGTCTAGATTTATGCGAGCATCTTCGCTTCCCCACCATAGAGTTACCGGCACATTTATTTGCGTGAGGTCAATGTTCTTAGGTGACATGCAATGCACCATATCATTGGCAATACCATCTAAGCCTTTACTGCTTGCTTGGATGAATCCATCGATCATTAGGTTTACAGTCCCTTGCCTTTGAAACTGCTCGACTTCTGCCGAGCCAATGCTGTTGCTTAGCATCTGGCCGTAATGCTGCGCTAGATTAAGGCTTACGCTTTTAAGCCACAATTGATAGATTTCCAGTGTGATACGTTTTGACGCTTTAATCAGTCTCGTGACTGGGGCGAAAATCCCGGTCATATAATCAGCGTCATTTTCTTGATTGATAAAAACCGGAGAGCAGAGACTCAACTTAGTCATCCGCTGGTCGGCTTGAGTCGCGAAATCTAAGGCTACAGCTGAGCCTAAAACGCTGCCTAACAATTGATAGCGTTGAATGCCGAGCAGATCGATAAACTCGTTTAACATTGCGTTCCATTCGCTTGGATCCGCATAAGGAGTCAGACCATAACCCGGTCGGTCTGGAATAATTATGCGTTTATTTTGTCTCTCACAAATTTGGCGATAGTTGTTCGGGATGCTCACGCGGCTACCGTAACCATTGTGACAGAAGATAATCACGTCTCCATTGGCAGGGCCATAGTCACGGTAGGCAATTTGGTGCCCATTTCTCAAGCGTACAAATTTGTCTTTATTTTGTTCTTCTAAAAGAGGCAAGATCGATTCTCGAATACCGAAGTAGGTATCGAGAATTTGCGATTCATCAGTGAGCGCCAAGTGAATAATCTCAGCTTGTGAGGCAGTATTGGTTTTGCGGTAAAGCGATTGGAGGTGACTCTTGATTGTATTTCCAGAAACAAAAGACGTTTCAGCAAGTTGTTTGATCGATTGGCCATGAATCAGCTTCACTAATACAGCTTGCTCTTTATCGGTGAGGTCGTATCGAGAAATGAATTCAGGGTTCAGAGCTTTATTACGTGCTGTTCGATCAACGACTAAAACTAGGTAATGAGTCGATAGCGATCCATCAATGTCGGTGCGGCTATGAATTGACCGTAAGTAAACCTGTTCATCGTTTTGGTCAAGATAGTCCATCGCTGATAGGCCACTATGATTGGCTTTGAGAGCGAGTTCTTGATTATGTTTTGCTGTGAGTTCAAGTTTTTTTAGAACACTTGGCTTTAGTTGATTTGAGGTCTTGTCGACGAGCAGATAGTCGAGTAGTTGGTCGGCAGTTTTATTGTTGTAGATCACTTGATAGGCGCTGTCTAAAATCACCATTTTAAAGCGACCATTATCGAGCAGGGACCCGAATGCCATCATCGCTTCATTGGTATTGCTGATCTGACTTAGAATTTGTTCACCAATTTTTAACTCGGTGACATTTTTAGGGTCGTCAATGTGAGCGCTATCATCGAGCACTTGGTTCATTACGTCGATATAATCGCTGTGCCAGCGTTCTGGCGTGCCGATAATTTTATAAACTAAATTGCTAAAACGTGTGTTGTCGTAACCCATACCCAACTCCTCTTAGTGATTCATTCTTCAACAATCTTCTAATTTAAATGTCGCTTTTTGAAAGCTAGAGACTTTGTCGCTTGTCGAAAGTGTTTTTTAATTGTGATGCGGAGCATAAAGACAAGTTGTCTATTTGGCTCTAGGACTTTGGTTTAGTTGAAAGGTCGATGGTTTAGTTAATGATCTTCTGAGGTAAGTCGAAGAATTGATCAACGAATGCTAAGAAACGCTTAGTAAATATGCGATATTTGCGGTACTGATTGGCAAATCGTAGCCACCACTCGCTATTTTTAGTAAACTGCGGCCCACTTAAATAGTTCACTTTCCTATACTTTTTCTACGAGGATCTACCATGAAACAACCAGTTCGCGTTACCGTCACCGGTGCTGCTGGCCAAATCAGCTACGCATTACTTTTCCGCATCGCTTCTGGGGCTATGCTAGGCCAAGACCAGCCAGTGATCTTACAATTATTGGAAATCACTCCAGCCATGGGCGCGCTTGACGGCGTTGTTATGGAACTAAACGATTGTGCATTTCCATTGCTGCAAGACGTAGTTACCTCAGATGACCCAGAAGTTGCATTTAAAGACGCAGATTATGCCTTGCTTGTTGGTGCACGCCCACGTGGACCTGGCATGGAGCGTAAAGACTTACTTGAAGCTAACGCAGCAATTTTCTCGGTACAAGGCAAGGCAATGAATAAGGTTGCTAGCCGTGATATCAAGGTATTGGTTGTAGGTAACCCTGCTAACACAAACGCTTTGATCGCGTCGGCCAATGCACCTGATTTAGATCCAGGCCAATTCACCGCCATGATGCGTCTTGATCACAATCGTTCTTTGAGCCAATTGGCTGAAAAAACTGGTGCCCACACAACTCAAATCAAGCGTATGACTGTTTGGGGAAATCACTCAAATACTCAATATCCTGATATCAGCAATGCCACTATTGGTGGCAAAGCGGCTTCCGACTTGGTTGACCAAGCGTGGTTAGAGGAAAACTTCATTCCAACAGTTCAAGAGCGCGGCGCGGCGATCATTAAAGCTCGCGGCGCATCAAGTGCTGCGTCAGCGGCTGCAGCAGCAATTGACCATATGCGTACTTGGGCTTTGGGCACTGCTGAAGGCGATTGGGTTAGCATGGGCATCCCAAGCGATGGCAGCTACGATATCGAGCCGGGTATCATGTTTTCGTACCCAGTTACCTGCAAAGACGGTAAGTATGAGATTGTACAAGGCTTGGAAATCAGCGAATTCAGTCGTTCTCGTATGGACGTTACTGAAAACGAGCTGCGTGAAGAGCGAGCAGCGATTGCTCACTTGCTTGGCTAAGCGTTAGTGTAAGCTAGCTTAAGTAAAGCGTTTTAGAAAAGGCCATCGCAGGGTTTCTTGCGGTGGCCTTTTTAATGGCAACAAAATTTTTAACCGAAATTTAAGTCTTTCGAGCGTTAAACGCCGCCATTTGTTCGGGCGTCGCTTCAGTTTGATGTTTCTCCTTCCACTCGGAGTAGGGCATTTTATAGACTACCTCTCGGGCTTGCTCTAGGTCTATTTCTTCCCCTAAGTCATTCGCGGCAGCCGAATACCATTTAGCTAAACAATTGCGGCAAAAGTTCGCAAGGTTCATCAGGTCGATGTTTTGTACATCTTTTCGGCTATCCAAATGTTCTAGCAGTCGGCGAAACGCGGCTGCTTCAATTTCAGTTTGTTTGTTCATAGTATATTTGTAGTAACGTTGTGGTTTGTTCTTCTAAATGATGCCCGCATCGAGGCTCGCGGCCATAGTTAAGCCAAGTTCTTCGCATTGATCTAGAAAGTCGTCGCTAAACTCTCCACGACAAACGAGAGGTTCCTGAACCAATTTCCATTTCATACCAGTTGTTATGCTTTGAATCGCAGTTTTCGTTCCGGTTCCATCATGACCAGCTCGAACATAGAAGGTGAAAGGCATTCCTTCAGTTTTTTCAGCACATTCATAGAAGCATCTATCGAACACGTCTTTTACTAAGCCTGCCATGTATCCTAAATTTTCTGTAGTTCCGATCACAATAGCATCCGCTAAGTTAATGTCATTGGGTTGCGTGTTTAATGGGTTCAAAACTTTTACTTCAGTATTCTCGATTTGATCATCTGAAGCTCCTTTGACCAGTGCGTCACGCATTCTCTGTGTGTTCTCAGAAGGTACATGAGCAATTACGAGCAATTTCTTCTTCATGGTAGTCGACTCTCAACGTAGTAGCTTTAGAATTATATACCTGCATATGATTGCTCTGCACAGCAAACCTTCCGACCTCTAAATACTTCTATACGTTGATTAGCACAAGGTCGATATAAGCGGTATCATCGAAATTGCTCATGTCACTTAAGCTCATTCCTCAGTTGTTTGGTTCATGTGGCCAAACGCTGTATCACGAAAAAAATGATCGATAAGCAAGATAAGGGCTGGAACAAAGGCCTCTCAACATCAACCAGTCTATAAGTCGGCAAACTTGAATAGTTTGTCTTATGCCCTAGAAGCTAGGCCGTCATATAAAGGGTTAGAAATAGCTCAGAGATGAAAACAGCGAGCCGTTCTTCACATTTAGGTAAATAAATCATGGACTCAAACTTCAGAATCTATTTATATCACGAACGAGCTAGCAGTTTAGCTGATCACGCAAAAGCAAGGCTAATAGGTCAATCGATCACTAGCGTTTTGACCTTTTTAATTTTACGTTCACTGGGCGTCGACGACCTTATTTTTGTTTGGCTAGCCATCGCTTTGACATCGTCTATTATTATGTTCTTTGTTACGAAGGCGCTTGTACCCGATAAAAATATTTTCACTATTCAACGTTGGAGAATCGCAAATATGGCTTGCGCATTTTGCGTTGGCTTCACTTGGAGTCTAGCCCCAGCGATTTTTTTTCTACATGACAGGGTGTTCTTTTATGTAGTGATTGTTTCAATCTATTCTGGCTACGTTGCTTCGTCATTAGCCGTGAGTTCTATCTATAGATATTCATTCGTTGCCTTTTCATTGGGAATCACGATGCCGTTTGTGTTCCGACTTTTTTATGAAGGCGGGTTTGACAACAATGCTATCGCCGTATTAATGATTCACTTCATAATTATGATGGCGGCAGTATCAACAAATATGCACAAGCAATTTATTAAGTCCGTAGGGATTCAATATGAAAATGAACGACTTATCGACCAGCTTGCCCATGAAAAAAACCTAGCACAAGCTGCAGTTTCGTCTAAAGACAAATTTTTAGCCGCAGCGAGTCATGATTTACGTCAACCGTTGAACGCCATTGGGTTATTTTCCGAAGCATTGGTGCCACTTCAGAGTGAGTCAAAGGGAAAACAAATTTTAATAAAGATTCGACAGTCGTTAACAGGTCTAAATCGGATGCTAAATGCTCTATTAGATATTTCGCGTTTGGATTCGGATACAGTAGTAAACAACCCAAAGCACCTAGTTTTACAGACCATTATTAATCAACTTGCTGAAGAGTATCGACATAACGCCAAGAAAATATCGATTACGATTGACCTTCCCAGTGATGTTATTGTTTACGCTGATCCAACAATTCTCTATCGTATTTTAAATAACCTTCTCGATAACGCGATCAAATATACTAACGAAGGTGAGATTAATATTGAATGTGAGCCAAGCGAGACCAATCTTGTTTATGTGAAAATTATCGACAGCGGAATAGGAATTCCTGAAGATAAAATGTCAATAGTGTTTGATGAGTTTCACCAATTGAACAACCCTGAGCGTGATCGCGAAAAGGGCCTAGGGTTGGGACTAGCAATTGTTAAACGGCTTTGCGGGATTGCAAATATCGAGCTAAATATCGAGTCTGAACTAAATGTAGGAACTGAGGTAAAGCTTGCTCTCCCTCAGGGTATGGCTAAGCCAAATGAACATGAAGATATTCAGGAACCGGCAGTCTCTTTAAAGGCTAAGTACATTTTAGTTATTGATGACGAAAAGAATATTTTAGAGGGAATGCAATATTTACTTACAAGTTATGGCTGCGATGTAGTCACCGCCGACTCGCAGTCAGCAGCACTAGTCACTTTAAGACAGCGAAACAGCGTTCCGGATCTTATTATTAGTGACCTTAGGTTGCGAGAAGGCCTCACTGGCATCGATGCAATTGACGCAATTAGAGATGAATACAATTGTGATATTCCGGCGCTTCTTATTACCGGCGATACCGCGCCTGACAAAATAATTGAAGCTCAACAATACTCAACCTTATACAAACCGGTAGACCCAGAAGAATTGAAGCTCAGGATTAATCAGCTTCTAAACTCTTAAATAAGCTTCTGTTCTTGCGCAATTTGGACACAGGATGTTCTGTTGTTAACGCTGAACTTGGTAAACAGTCGCTCAACATGGCCTTTTACTGAAGAGGGTTTAATTCCTAATACCAATGCAATTTGCTTGTTCTGCAAGCCATCGCGCATTAACTCGAGCACTTGATGTTGACGCTCGGTCAGCGCTTCAGAATCGGGAATTGATTCGTCGTCACCACTTTTCCAATCTATCTCACCGTCCCAGGCCAAGGGTAGGTATCTCTTGCCTTGTAAGAGTTGGCTAGACGCGTTTATAAACTCCTTGCTGCTGCTATCTTTGGGAATGAAACCTTGTGCTCCAAGGCTGATGGCTCGCTCAATTTCGACTCTTTTATCAGAGCCAGAGATTACCGCAACGACTATCGCTAGTGATTGCGCATTTACTGCACTAAGAAAGCTAAAGCCAGACAAGTTAGGCATGTGTAAGTCGATAAGAACCAAATCGAAACCTTTTAGCTTGTCTAAATCAGTAAGAAGGTATTGAGCGTTGTTGCTTGTCTCTACCTCAAACTGGTTACCACTGGACTCTAAAATCATCGCCAAACCTTCAGCAAAGAGATGGTGATCATCTATAACTAATATCTTTTTGGTGGCATTCATCACAATGTTATTTGTTGACTATAAATAAATGTTCTCGTCAGCTTTTAGCATATCAGAGGTACTACTGATCTGGTCAAGGGGTCATACGGCCCGTTTGTCGACATCAGAATAAAGATTATAGTCGCCGCTAGTTAAGTGCTAACGCACTGAGTTTAAGTTGACTGAAGCCAGTTACACAAACATCGGGACCAATTTCATACTTGCTTCGGCTTTGCTGTGTTACTTGGTGACGCGAAAAAATAACCTTAAATGAGAATACGCAATATGGACTACCTTCTAAGAACATTGGTAATCAAAAAAATTGTCATCATCGCTTTATTGATGTTGAGTGCATTAGCCAATGCATCGGTGCCGAGCACAATCAACTATCAGGGATACCTTACCGACTCGGCAGGTGAGCCAATAAATCAGACACAAACTATTACCTTTAGAATCTATTCTCAAGCGAATGGCGGTATTGAACTTTGGAGCGACACCAAATCGGTTGCAATTGATCAAGGTGCTTTTTCCACCGAGCTTGGTGACGGTATTAATTCCTTTCCCAATAACTTATTCGACGGCCCGCTATTTTTAGGGATTAGTGTGAATACCGACGCTGAGATGAGCCCGCGCACCTCCTTAACCAGCGCACCATTTGCACTGAACGCGGAGCGCCTAGATGGTCAAACAGCGGCGGATCTTATCTATACAGATGCTGAAGCGGTTAGCGCAATGGGATCGATAAGCAACAGCAACCCGCTCAATCATAGCCGTTATACCGACATCAACGCTCGAGCGGCAATGGGGACTCGGTCTAATACAAACGATTTAAATCACGATCGTTATACCGATACAGAAGCTCGATCTGCGATGGGTACTCGTTCAGATAGTAATGATTTTAATCACGACAAATACACCAACGCAAATGCGGTAGCCGCTATTAAAGCTGCGGATGGTGCAGGTTCAAACTTAGATGCCGATTTGGTAGACGGTATGCAAGCCAGTGATATTATCGCGGCTGCTAGCGCCCCTCAAGGCACTGCGATCACTGGGCCGACTACAATTACGTCGGGTGGTAGGTACTATTTAGCCAATGATATTTCAAGCACATCAACGGGCGTAATCAGCATAAGCGCTCCCGGAGAGAATGTCATTTTAGATCTGAACAACAAAACTATTTCTAGTACCAGCGTAGCCGCAGGTAGCTCTCTAGTAAGGTTGTTTAGCACGTCAACAATTGAGATTATGAATGGCACTATTCAAGGAGTCGTTGGTGCACTCAGCCCCCAAGCGATACTAACCAATAGTACAGCAATCAATAGACTTGTACTGAAAGACTTAACCATAGTTGACACATCTGGCGTTACAGTAGGAGGCAATGGTGCTTGTTTTATTGAAAACAATATAATCAATGGCGACTCTACTAACACGGGGTTTTCAACGCCATCTATTGAATCGCGAGGCTTAGGTATGACGTGCAGAAATGGCTTTGTACAAAACAATGTTGTTACAAATTCAGTATTTACAGGCACTACAGCAAGTGGTACCGGTGGAATGAACCTCAATGGGACGTTCGTAGTAAAGAATAATGTAATCAGAAATGTATTGTTGCATTCGGGTGTATGTTTCAGGCTCGTTCGAGGCTTGGCGACACAAAATGTAACCAGCGGCTGTGAAACAAACAGCGCCACCGATGCGGGTGACGTTTTACTAAGCAGTGGCGCTACAGGTATCGATAACGCCGAAGGTTAATACTATTGATTGTACAGCAGGAGCTCAACAGTAATGACAATGAGAATACTAAAACTTAGCCGCGGCTATCTTAATTTGAAAGTGTTCAGCTATGTTTTGAGTTTTCTCAGTGTTCTGACGTTAATGTTCGTTAGCGTTACGACGCATGCCGAACAAATTTATCTTAAGGTTGTTGGTGATTCCATGGAGCCAAAATTTAACAATGGTGACATCGTTGTACTCGATACCTCGACTTATCAGGGCATGCCTCCTTCAAGAGGAGACACTGTGGGGGTGCTATTGCAGGGACAAACTTTGCCCATGTTGAAAACTGTTGTTGCGGTAGGTGGCGATAAAGTTCGAATAGAAAATAAGCAACTCATTGTGAACAGCAAAAGACAACCCTTACGGCCTGCCAGCAAAGGTATTGATGTTATTAAAATGCAAATACAGCAGTATGATAACCGTGTGCCTGATAATAGCATCATCGTGCTTGGAGAAAATCAATCGACAAGCTACGACAGCCGTCAGCTTGGTTTTATCAGCATAGAGCAGTTAGCCGGCAAAGTCGTTAGGCACAAAACGGTTGAGCCAACGCAGGCTACTACATCGTCAAAAAATTATCGTCTGCATAATGGGCTCGGCACTAATAAATTTAGTCATGCAGATTAACGAAACAGCGACTCAAAAAAATAGGAATTTAGTAATGACTAAGTTAACTCTAATCATTTTTTGTCTAGGCATATTGTCAATATTTAGTGACGTTGCAAACGCAGAGCAATCGGCCTCTGCCAATTTCACGCTTAGAGGTGATGGCTTTGCTAGTGCTAACTCGATGTCATCGGCCAATCATCAACTATTTAGTGTGCTAGGCGATTCACGCGCGGTAGGTGTTAGCGCATCGTCATCTTTTAAGGTCTCGAGCTCGTTGGTATTTCTCTTTAGGTCTGGAGGCGCTCAGGCTAACGATCTTCTATGCGTTCCGATTCGTGCTAGCAACGGTGCAATAGCCTTAGTTTGCTTATAACTTCTTTGTACTTCTGGAAACTTTAGATTAGTACTATCTAATCTGAGTACGGTATTGGCTTCTCTAATCGCCACTCGCTTTAAACGATATGGCGCTAATCCTAAATCGTGGAGCCGCGAGCGCTACTGGCTTAAAGTGGACTGAGCTCTTTGACCAACTTGACGAAACAGTTAATCGGCATTTAATCTGGGTCTAGATTAAATGCCGAATTAGTGAATAGAGTAAAATTATTGTTTAAGCGGTAGCCCAGGTTTTAGATAAGCCCAGTTTTTCTCGCGCTTCCTGAGTTTGTTTTACCAAATGCTGTCTTACGCTATTGCCATCATAGGCAAACTCGTCAAATGGAATAAAGATAGCATCATGGTGTTGGCAACGATAAAAAGCACCGTCTGTATTTATTGCTAGCATTTCTACTGATTCAGAGCCTATACCGGCTTTCCATTGACATATTGCCATCATGGCATCTACGTGATCATTGTTCATGTGCGTAACCATATCTAACTCTGATTCACACCATGATGGTGTCTCCAATCTCCATTCTTTATCGCTAAACCAATGAATGTCACCAAAACCTCCAATGTATCTCGCACGCTCTACCGTCATTTTAAAGAAATTGAATGAATGAGCTTTTTGATATTTTCTACTATCAGGGTAAAGCATAAAAAATCTTTCTGATATCGCTTCTTGTTGACCTTCAGTCATCATCTGAGCGCTACCGACCAGATTCAAACGAGCTCCAGCGTTTGGGTCGTCGGGCTGGTTCCCTTTTGAAGAGCAGCCAGGGAAGACGGTAAAGCTCATCTCAGGTTTATACTGAATGTTTTTTGTATGCTGAGCTAAATCGCTGATGTAGAAAACGATATCACCTTCATGCGTGCTCATAAATGTAGACACCGAACCAAACGGAAATCCATCACAAGCTTTCGAATGTGTTGAGAGTACGCCGAGTTCGCAATTTCGTAGTAGTTGGCGAGCCTGATTGATAGAACGTTGTTTGGAGGGTTTCATAGTTATATTGCTAATCTGGATATTTTAAATCGCTTATTGCGAAATTCGAGGAGTAATAAAGGGGGCTTGGGTATCTGGGTGTGCTTGCAGCCAGACATCAATATTAAACGCGCTTTTTAAGCTGTTCTCGTTGATCACTTGCTTAGGCGACCCTTGGGCTGAAATACAGCCGTGCTTTAAGACAACGAGATGGTCACAATAAAGAGAGGCAAGGTTTAAATCGTGCAGCACAGCGACAACGCCAACGCCTTCTTTCGCAAGTAGCTTAAGGGCATCTAATGTTTGGTATTGCTGATATAGGTCGAGTGCGGAAATTGGTTCGTCCAGCAATAGGTACTGATGTTCTTGATGATTTTGATTCGAAAACAATTGAGCCGTTACGCGCGCGAGTTGAACGCGTTGCCGTTCGCCACCCGATAGCGTCAGATAGTTTTGGTTGGCTAAATGCAATACGTTAAAACGCGACATGCAATCAATCAATAGATCGTGTTGTTGGCTGACATTCATTGACGAAAGGCTTAATGCTAAACGTACAACCTCTATAGCGTTTAAAGGAAACGATAAGTCACTGTGCTGTGGTAGCACCGCCCGTAGTTTGGCAAGTTGGCTTGCCGAATATTCAAAGATGTCTTTATCATCGATGCTTACCGAGCCAGAGCTCGGTGCATTTAGTCCTGCCATCACATTCAGTAAGGTGCTCTTACCAGCGCCGTTAGCACCAATAACACCAATAAATCTATCACTTTGGCATTCTATGTTGATATCCGACAGCAGACATTTGTTGCCCACAGATACCCTTAAGTTTTCAATTCTAAGGCTCATAAGACAAACCCCAACGCGCGTTTCTGTTTTATGAGTAATGCGATAAAAAACGGAGCACCGATAAGCGACGTCAAAATACCAATGGGCAACTCAGCTGGAGCGGCAATGACTCGTGATGCAGTATCAGCAAGCACTAGTAGCGCGCCGCCAAGCATTGCGGAGTTTATTATCAGGTACCGATAATTGGTGTCTGAGTAGAGCCTTAAAATATGAGGCACTACTAAGCCTACAAAGGCGATAATTCCGGTAAACGCAACAGCAACGCCAACGATTAAAGCGTTTATCCACAGTAGTTCGAGCTTTATGCGATCAACGTCAATTCCAGAGCATCGCGCATTTGCTTCGCCTAGCAACATTAGGTTGATTGCGTGTCGGCGTTTATGAATCATCCATAGAGCGAGGCCGAGTATGGGGAAGAGAATCGACACAGATTTCCAGCTCGAACCACCAAGACTGCCCATTAGCCAAAACGTGATTTGGCGTAAGGCTTGATCGTCTGCGAGATAATTAAACCCGCCAATAAGGGCGATTGATAAGGAATTGATCGCAACGCCCGCTAACAGCAGAGTAGGCACTTGGAATTGTCCGCCAGTCTGAGCTAGGTGATATACCGCAAAAGCGGTTATCGCGGCACCTAAAACAGCCGCTATCGATATCGCATATGGGCCAATGTGTGCTAGTGCAGGTATCATAAGGAACAATTTTTGCGAGATGAAAATCATAGCAACAGCACCAACTGCAGCTCCAGAAGAGATACCAAGCAGACTAGGATCGGCTAATGGGTTGCGGCACATTCCTTGCAGACTAGCGCCACTTACTGCCAATGCCGCGCCAACCAATACGGCCATTAATACGCGCGGTAAGCGAATGTTTAATACAATATTTTGAATACCAGTTACTTCAGTTTCGCCATTAAAACCAAGCGCCATTGCCAGGGTTTCAAACGGTAAAAAGAGATCAAATTTGGCGGCTCCCAAAGAAGCGCCAAGCCAGCACGCGATGAACAACAGTGCTACTAGTACAATGAATAGAGGGCGCCTTGATTGCGGTAACTCTAATGCTACGGCAGACAGACTGATTTGATTCGATGCCATTGCGGTATTACATCTCCGACACGGCATTGCCTTGGGCTATTACCTCTTCGATTGCCAGATCTATTCGAGACCCAAAACCGAGCAGTAGCAATGGATCCATTGCATGAACATGGCAACCATTTTTAGTTGCGAGTTTGATCGCGACCTGAGAACAAATACCATCTACCCCTCCCATGCTTTCAAGATTGTGTAGGGGCACTAAAATTATATCTACTTGCGCATTTGCCAGCATCTCACTGCTAAATGGCTTATAGCCTTCTAATTCGGATGCTAGATTGTTGATTTCAGCGGTTGATAGCAGTAAGTCGGCTACGGTATTTTTACCGGCAACGGTTTGCCCCCGCTGGCCTGAGTTTAGCAATGCGATTGCATTTAGCTTGTTTTTGTCATACGAGCGCTGTTGCTTGGTTAGATCAATTGCTGAGGTGACACCACTTATTAGTTGTTTAGCCTCATCCTGTTTTTGAAAAAAATCTCCCATCTCTGAAACTAAGTTTCCCCAAGACGCTAGGGTATACACCGATTGTTCAAATTGTTTAACGGCCACTCCTGCCGATTTAACTTGCTGCAGCGTCGAGCTTGGGCCCGCTCCGCGCGCGGTGACGAGCAGATCGGGAGAGAGTGACAGCAAGCCTTCAGCGCCTAAGCTTCTAAAATAGCCAACTTGTGGCAATTCTTTAGCCGATAAGGGGTAGAGGCTAGAGCTATCGACAGCAACTACCTTAGGCATTAGGCCCAAAGCATGAATAATCTCAGTAATACTGCCGCCAGCCGACACTATTCTTGAATAGTGCGCAGTCTGCGTTTTGTTTTGCGCTGCGACCGGCATCATATTCATCAATGCAACCAAAGCAAGAATGAAGACTAAGGTAGGTTTTGCGACTATTTCTCTAATTCCAATTACGGTGAACACGGAAACGTAAGCTCCAAGTTAAATAAGTTAATCAAATAATATGTAAATATTAATAAGAATGATTTGCATTTGCAATTAAAATTGATATATTTGCGCCAGTTTTATTACGCTATTCAATCTATTCGCCGAACGGCGGTCAAAATTTCGGGGTTATCCATGCGCACTTTTAACAAAAACCTTAACGACTTTTACTCAACAACAAACAGTCAATTGTTCGCGAAGTCACACAAATTAAGCTTGATTGCTTGCTCGATACTCTGTGGCTTCACGAGTGTTTCAGCAAGCGCGCAGGATGCGCATAACACAGAGAAAGAAGTCATCGTTGTTACGGCAACGCGAACCGAAAAACCAATTACAGACCTTTCAGCAACCGTTTCGGTGATTGATGCCGAGCAAATTGAACGAGAGATTTCCAATAACATTGCAGATCTAGTTCGCTATGAACCGGGTGTGTCGGTTGCTGGGGGAGGGCGTTTTGGTCTGAGTGGTTTCGCAATTCGTGGAATCACAGGTGACCGTGTTCTTACTCTTGTCGACAGTACGCCAACGTCTGATGAGTTTTCATTTGGCCCGTTTTTGTCATCGCGTCGTAATTTCGTTGATCTGGACGCCTTAAAGTCAGTGGAGATTGTTCGCGGTCCGAGTTCCAGTTCGTTTGGCAGTAATGCGATCGGTGGTGTGGTTAATTTCGTTACTAAAGACCCAGCAGACTATCTACAAGGCAAGTCGTTTGCTGGCTCGGCGAAGGCAAATTACAGTTCTATCAATGAAGGCACTAATGCCACCTTACTAACAGCTTTTGGAAACGAAACATTGTCGGCCATGGTGGTTGCCACTCAGCGTGATTTTTCGGAGACCGAAACCTTTTTTGATGACGACAGTGTAGGGCCATCAAGGCTGTCTCAAAACCCGCAAGATAACGAAAACACCAATCTATTTGCAAAGATTGTTTATAAGCCAAGCGACAATCAATCAATCTCTTTTACCGCTGAGCGTTATGAGGGCGATTCTTCGACGGACGTGTTGTCGGCGGCAAACACTGTTTCAAGAGGCGTAGTGACGCTTTCACAACAGGGAATCGATCAACGGTCTCGTGAACGAGCCAGTGTTGATTATCGTTTAACTTCAACAACAGCACTATTTGATCAATTCTCAATACTCGCGTACGCGCAACAAAGTGAGGCTAATCAACTAACCTTGACTGAGCGCTCTTCGCCATTTTCGGGTATTCAAGATCGAAGTCGAACCTCTCAGTATGATCAAGAGAATATTGGCCTCCGACTGCAGTTGAACAAGTCTTTTGAGTTGGGCGCGAGCGAGCATTTAGTCAGCTATGGTTTTGACTATGATAAGAGTGACTCTGCGACTCGTCGCGATGGCAGCACTGTAAATCGCGCTACTGGAACCATTGCGCCTGAATTCAGCAGTTTCCCTACTCGCGATTTCCCATTGTCTGAGTACGTTAGCCAAGGGCTGTTTGTTCAAGACGATATCCGTTTGCTTGATGGACGTTTGAGTCTTATTCCTGCCGTGCGTTATGACAACTTCGAGTTGAGCCCTGAAGCCGATCCGATCTATTTGTCTGGCAACCCGGGTTCGCCTTTGCCTGCGGGCTATGATGAATCGCAAGTGTCGTTTAAGCTAGGAACGGTGTATCAACTAAGCGACTCTTGGTCTGTCTTTGCACAGTACGCCGAAGGCTTTAGAGCGCCAGCTCTTGACGCAGTTAATGTCGGCTTTACAAACTTCGCGGGTGGTTATACAGCACTTCCTAACCCTGATCTAGAGCCTGAATCAGGCGAAGGAGTAGAATTTGGCGTGCGACATCATAGCGACTTTTTAAGTGTTGATCTTGTCGCCTACGAAAATGACTATGTAAATTTTATCGAAAGTTTATCGGTACGAGGCTTTAATCCAGCAACCGGGCTATTGGAGTTTCAAGCGAGAAATCTCGATGAGGCAACTATTAAAGGGTTTGAAGCTAAACTACTTGCCGATCTATCAGGGCTGTCGGCAGCACTGGAAGGATTCAAATTACGCGCAGCGTACGCTTATGCTGATGGCGAAAATTTAGAAGATAATACACCGATCAACTCTATCGATCCGCAACAGCTAGTGTTGGGTATTGGCTATGCTTCTCAAGGTGATCGTTGGGGCATTGAAGCTGTCGTAAATTCAACAGATCGTAAAGATCGATCGGATATTGATGCTAGTTCATTTCAACAGGCAGGCGCGCCGTTAATTGCTGCATTTGAAACACCTGGCTTTACCACGCTTGACCTAATTGGCTACTACAATGTGAACGACAAGTTGCGTCTAAACTATGGCGTGTTTAATGTCACAGATAAGCAAACTTTTTCATGGAGCGAAGAGTTTGTGCAAAATCCTGCGACTGCAAATTTTGATCGTTTGAGCGAGGCTGGTAGAAACTTCTCACTCTCATTGAAATACACATTCTAAGGCAGCTAAGAAGAGAAGCCCAACATGAAACTATTGAGTCTAAAACTCGCGGCTGTATTGGTAATCAGCCAATTAAGTTTATCGAACGCGCAAGCTTACGAACAAAAACAAAGCTGCAAAGAAAGCGATCAATCGCGCTTTATCTTTAGTTGGCCGATTACCGACGATTGCAGTAAAAAACCGCGAGGTGGAAGCAGTAAAGGCGCTGATGTTAGCTTAGCCTCTCAATTGCGAAAACCTTGGTTGGCCTTACAGCAACCAGGTTTGAACAAGCAGGAGCGTGACCGACGCGCAATTCTAGCGATGCAAGGCGGTTACAAAGTTAACTTTGACTTTCTTGAGACGGTTGGCTTTAGCGAAGGCTATCTAAGCGATCGCCCTTATCAGTCTTGGGGAACCGAATACGTTTATGTAATCGAAGACACGCCGAACTTTATAAGTTTACAGCACATCATGGTGATGTTCTTTAAACAAGATGATGGTTCTGTATCGGAACCTATGGTTATGAAACATTGGCGCCAAGATTGGCGTTTCGAAGATACGTCTTTGCTCGAGTACTCGCATGACAATACATGGAGAAAGAGATTGCTCCCTAAAAATGTTGTCGAGGGCACTTGGAGTCAGGCGGTGTTTCAGGTCGACGATTCACCTCGCTATGAATCCTATGGTAGTTGGCAACATAACGGCAGTTTCTCAACTTGGATAAGTCAAACAACGCGTAGGCCATTACCTCGCCGAGAACACAGTGTGCGCGACGACTATCATGCTTTAGAAGGGTTTAATCGTCATACCGTGATGCGCCACGGTTGGGTTCAAGAAGAAGAGAATTGGAAGCTAGTGCTTGATGAACATGAACAACCTTTTAGTCAAGATCCTTAATTGGCAAAAGAAGAAGGTCTAGCCCGCTATCAAGCCGTCAAAGACTTTGATTTTTCAGGCGGTGATAAATATTTTTCTAATACCGAGCCTGTTTGGAAAATGGTGCGATCAATATGGTCAGAACAGATTGCCAAATCTCAACATATTGAGTTAAAGCGAAAGCATGATGGCCAGTCAATGTTTATGCCGCTTTTTTCCTTGGCTAGTGAGTTTTCTGACAACAAATTAAGCATCGAAGACGCTCAAAAAAGAGTGGATGACATTCTTGCGAATTATCTAATCAAGAAATAGATGTGCCCAGCCAAACGGCGTAAACCATAAAAAAAGCAAAACACCTGTCACTATTTTACTGGTGGCGGGTGGCTTGCCCTGTGTTCAATTGCTGACGTTAGTTTCAACTGCTTCTTTCAAGCAATGTGAATGAAAAACGTTTGTTTAAATAATTCAAATATTCGGGTAATTACAAACATATGAATCTATGGAAAAACTACATTGTTAAAGGTAATGAACGCTTTGCAGCAGATGATCTTGACGCCGCCGACACTTTGTATCGAGCCGCGAAACGAGAGGCTGAATCATTATTTGAAACCTGGAAAGATGCTAACGAAGCGGTATCGGCACTGGTCGTGACCTGGCATAACATCGCTGACTTGTATCAGCGCCAAGGCGATACCGCCGCTGCGCGCGAAACTTTAGAAAATATTCACAAAAGAATGTTGCGCAAAGTACTGGCAACCAAACTATCAGACACTCGACATAGCGCTTTATATCGTGGTTCTATCGAAACCTATTCAGCGCTGCTCATTCATAAAAACTGCTACAAAGATTGCCGAGAAATCTCGAGAACAAATATCCACTAAATTGAGTTTGCCTTATAGTCTTCGTAAACCAAGTTTCGGTTTAAATTCATACATTAGAAGCCCAATGCAAACCAAGATAGCACCCATCCAAACTTCTGGTAATAGTGGCTCGTTGTTTAGCCAGCTGCCCACCGACAGTGCTGAAATCGGCGTAATCAAGGTGATTAGTGACAAGCGGTTGGCACTAACATGCTTTAGCAGATAGTAGTACAAGGTGAAGCCAACGCCAGTACCGATTAGGCCTAGATATAAGATCGCTCGCCATGCAGTTGGAGTGAAATCAAAATTAAGCTCAGGTTCTTGAAGCAATACTGAAACAATAAAGCACGGAATCGCGACGATTAAACTGCCCGTGGTGATCTGCATCCCAGGCAGGCTCATGCCTTTAACCAATTGTCGAGTTATTACAGACGACCCCGACGATATGATTACGGCTATCAGCACGAAAATTACGCCGTCAATTGAAGCGTCTGCAAAATTTAAACCAGCAGAAAATACTAAGTAAAGGCCGCCTAAGCCCAGCATTAGCCCAATGATTCGGCTAGGCGTTAGCTTTGTTTCAGGTTCCACGAAGGCCGAAAAAAGCCCAGTTGCCAATGGCGACAGACCAAACAGTACCGCGACCCAGCCTGATGGAATCTTTTGAGCCGCGCTGTAAAACAAGGTCATGCAAATAAAAATCGATAGGCCGCCAACTATGTAAACTTTGCGCGCGGCCGCGTCCATCTGGAAAGCCTGTCTATTCTTTCCGAAGCTCATTGCCAATATAACTGAGGCACAAAACACAAACCCAATCGACATCCTTAAGGTAGCGCTGGTCATTGGTGCGTCAACCGAACTCCATTTGATCGCCAATGGCGTTGTTGTCCAAATGAGAAGGACCACAATAAACGAAATAGGGATTGCAAGCTTATCTAAGCTAAAACTAGATTCGGCCTTGATGCTTGCTTGCTGCTTAGTGTTATTCATTGTTGTTGTCCATATTTGATGACCATATCTCAGTTCTCAACTGTATTAAGGTACTTAACTTAGGGTTTGAGACGCGGCTTTTGTTTGGAGGCGCAGCCATAAAAAAAGCCGCACTCTTTATCGAAAATGCGGCTTTTTTAAAGTTTGTATAACCTAAACTAAATCAAAACACGCAGCGCGATGGTTTCCACACCGTCTTCAGCACACAAGGGCAAATCGCGGCCACAGTAATGCACCGGCGAGATGAAGTTGTTTGCTTTACGTTAATCTGATTCATGCCTCGAGTGTGTTTGTTAAACTAGCGCGTGTCAACCAAATTCGAGGAGAGTTTTGTTAATCTGAATTTAGGGCATCGCGTAACCTCCTCATTTGAGCGAAAGGCACATAATTTAAAATGAAATGTCATAGCCTGAAAATTGTGACAGCGCGTAAAATGACGCTATATTGAGAGTTAATCCACTACTCTCACCAATTAATCCTAATTAGTAAAAGGAAGCATTATGTCCACTATTGTCAATCGCCGTGATCTCGACTTTTTAATGTATGAAACTCACAAGCTTGAGCAATTACTCGAAACTGATCGTTATGGTGACTATGATCGTGAGTCAATTGAGGCAATTCTAGATTTATCGCAATCGCTTGCTGAAGATATTTTCCAACCATTTGCTGGCCATCTTGATCAGAACGAGCCTAAGTATGTAGACGGTAAAGTTGAAATTATTCCTGAAGTAAAAGAAGCGCTTAGTGCTTATAAAGAAGCGGGCTTATTTGCCAGTGGTTACGATTATGACATGGGCGGAATGCAACTACCTTGGGTTGTGCATCAAGTACTAAGCTCAATGTTTGTTACCGCAAACACATCGGTGAGTAACTATATTTTTCTCACTCAAGGCGCGACAAATATGCTCAATACTTGCGGTTCTGATGAGTTAAAAGCTAAGTACATGCCAAATATGGTAGCAGGCGATTGGTATGGCACTATGTGTTTGTCTGAGCCGCAAGCTGGCTCTTCATTGGCTGATATTCGCACCAAAGCCGAGCCTCAAGAAGACGGTAGTTATAAAATCACAGGCACCAAAATGTGGATCTCAGGTGGCGACCATGAGATGACCGATAATATCGTGCATATGGTTCTTGCTAAAATTCCAGGTGGCCCTGCTGGTGTTAAAGGTATTTCTCTATTTTTGGTGCCTAAGCATCGTGTTAATGATGATGGCACTATCGGAGAATCTAACAATATTGCTTTAGCCGGTTTAAATCACAAGATGGGGCACAAGGGCACCACCAATTGTTTGCTTAATTTTGGCGAAAGTGGCGACACCATTGGATACCTCGTTGGTGGTGAGAATCAAGGGCTAGCGAATATGTTCCACATGATGAATGAGGCCCGAATCGCCGTTGGTATGGCGGCTACGGTTATTGGGCTTGGTGGCTACCTCTATTCACTAGACTACGCTCGAAATCGACCACAAGGTCGTCATTTGACCAATAAAGATCCTGAGTCGCCGATGGTGATGATCTCTGAGCATGCCGACGTCAAACGTATGTTGATGACTCAAAAAGCATTTGTTGAAGGCGCACAATCGTTGATGTTGTACTCAGCGCGCTTACTCGATCAACAAGCTACTGCCCAAACTGAAGAAGAAAAGACACACGCCACTCTCTTATTAGAGTTGTTAACGCCTATTTGTAAGTCTTGGCCGTCTGAGTTTTGCCTTGAAGCCAATAAATTGGCGATTCAAGTATTGGGTGGCTATGGATATACACGTGAGTACCCAGTAGAACGCTATTATCGCGATAATCGATTGAACCATATTCACGAGGGCACGCATGCTGTTCACGGTTTGGATATCATGGGGCGTAAGGTACGCATGGCTGACGGTGCGGCCTTAAAAGCCTTATCAAAAGAAATTACTGCCACCATCGGTGAGGCCAGCGCGTATGCCGATTTGTCTAGCTACTGCCAAGACCTAGGTGAGGCGATGCAGTCGGTGCAAAGCACTCTGGAGTCGGTTAGTACAGCCAAGGATCCATCGTTGGCTTTAGCGAACGCAACGATCTTTTTAGATGCTATGGGGCATGTGGTTATTGCTTGGATGTGGTTAAAGCAAGCAGTGGCCGCAACCAAGGGTCAAGAAGAAGGCAAAGCCAGCGATGCTGCGTTCTATCGCGGCAAGCTATCAGCTTGTAGATTCTTTTTTCGCTACGAGCTGCCAAAGGCCTTGTCGAAATTCGACTTGGTAGCGTCACTAGACGATACTTGTTTTAATCTAGAGGCTGAAGATTTTATCGGGCACTAGAGAATAGGGGTATTAAGGCCATCAATTAGCTAATATCTTAGCTAATTTGTTTAGGTCTTAAAGTTTTCGTAATGTCGGCTTCTACTATTACTTCATCGAAGCCGATTACACTATGCATACTATTTAACCTGAAAAATAAGGATACGCCCCTATGTCACTTCTTAAATCACTTAAACGAGCTTCGGTCACGGCCGTTGCGGCATTAGCCCTAGTTCAAGTTTCAAACGCCCAAGAAAACCCACTCGAAGGCATTCCTTCGGGCACTTATAGCCTCGATTTAACTCACGCGAGCGTGATTTGGAAAGTTAGCCATTTTGGCTTTTCAACTTATGTGGGCAGGTTTAATGACTTCGATGCGAAACTTGAACTTGATAGCAAAAATTTTGAGAAGAGCTCGGTAGATGTTGAAATCAAAGTCGACTCATTAGATACCGATTACCCAAATCCTGAGAAAGAGGACTTTAATGCTAAGTTGGCTCAAGATTGGTTTAAGTCCGGCGATCATCCATCAATTACGTTTAAAGCGACTTCAGTAAGTGCCTTAGATGGCTCTGATTTCACTATCGAGGGTGATCTTAGCTTAATGGGGCAAACACATCCGGTAACGCTAGATGCTACGCTAAATGGCGCTACGCCTCAGCACCCGTTTGCCAAAGTGCCACTTGTAGGCTTTTCAGCTAAAACCACTATTGATCGTACTGTATGGGGTTTAAGTAAATACGCGCCAAACATTGGTGCAGAAGTTGCCGTTGAAATTGAAGGCGAGTTTTTAAAAAAATAAAGCATCACTATTTTTCATCAGCCTAAGCCGCTGATGAGCTAGTTAAGCCACCAGAAGCAGTGCCTCTGGTGGCTTTTAGTTTTTCAGGGTGTCCGGTTTAGACGATTAAACACCTTAAAGCTGTTAGCCTAGTAGCACAGACAATTGCCGCTAGATTAGTTATCCTAGAAGCAAATCTCCAGTCGTTGAAAGCACGGCTAAGTTCATCAAAATAGCATCACTATGTCCCATTCTCAGTCTAATTCAAATTCGCTCTATGACACGCTGGTTTTCAAACACTCGAAATGGGTATTGATTTTTGTTGCTTTTCTTTTAGCGCTGCTCTGGCCTTATTTGGATGACTTTCGTTTAGATACGTCTTCTGATTCTTTAGTGCTCGAGAATGACAAGTCACTTAAGTACTTTCGCGACGTGGTGACAAAATACAGCGGCGAAGACCTGCTGATTTTGACCTATGCGCCTAAAGGTGACCTCTTTGCCGACGAGTCCTTAGCCAAGATTAAAAAGCTGAGCGATGAGCTACGTGTTCTAGAGCCTGTTAGTTCAGTGCTTTCGATTATTGATGTGCCGCTTACTCAAAGCCCGCCAGTGACGTTAGGTGAGCTCGCCAGTTCAACGCAAACCTTGTTGGACGATAAAACTGACCGCGAGCTGGCGAAAAAGGAACTGAGAGATAGTGATTTATACAAAGACTTATTAGTCAGCGGCGATTTCAGCACCACCGCGATCGCAGTTGCTCTAAAGCGAAATACTGAATTATCAGATTTACTCGATCAACGAAACGCATTGCGTTTAAAGCGCGAACAAGGTGAATTAAGCGTCGAAGAATCTGCCCAGTTAGAGGCAATCTCTTTAGAGTATCAAAGCAAAGACGATGCCTTCAAAGCCAAGCAGAGCGAGTTCATAGATCAAGTGCGCGGCATCATGCAGCCCTATCAAGCCGATGCCAAGCTGTTCTTAGGCGGTTTGCCTATGATTGTTGCTGATTCGGTTCGCTTTATTAATTCTGACTTTAAAACATTCGGCTTAGCTTCGTTAGCGCTGATCGTTTTTATTCTGGCGATTGCCTTTAGGCAATTAGGTTGGGTCGTTATGCCTCTGCTTACTTGTGCGGTAACGGGCTACACCATGGTTAGCTTATTAGGCCTTCTGAATTGGCCAATATCGGTGGTCTCGTCAAACTTTTTATCCTTGTTATTGATCATTACTCTTTCGCTGAATATTCACTTAATCGTGCGCTACAGAGAGCTTGCAAAATTGGACCCAAGCCTTGATCAACGCAGCCTACTTAGCCAAACCATTCGATCAAAATTCATTGCTTGTATTTACACCGCTCTGACTACAATCGTCGCCTTTGCCTCTTTGATTGTTAGTGGTATTAGGCCAGTTATCGATTTTGGTTGGATTATGTGTCTCGGTATTATCGTCGCGGTTGTTACCACCTTTGTTGTGTTTCCGGCGCTAACTATTTTCATGAAGCCGAGGCAGGTTTCAGCTAACAAAGATGCGATTAGCAAAGTGATTTTAAACGGTGCACAAAGCCTGCACAGAAAAGGCACTATTGTGACGATCTTCTTTGTCTTGGTCGGCGCAATTGGCGCCTACGGCATGGCAAACCTAACTGTTGAAAACAGGTTTATTGATTACTTCAAACCTAGCACCGAAATCTATCAAGGCATGGTCGAAATTGATGAGAAGCTAGGTGGAACAACGCCGCTAAACATCATTATCGATGCGCCAAAAAGCTTCTTCGAAAAAACAGATGTAGCAACTGAAGAAGTCGCCGAAGAGGAGCTTGCGCCTAGTGACGATGATGACTTCTTTGACGATTTTGACGAAGAGTCAAACGATGATTTTGACGAATTTGATGAGTTCGAGGATGAAGCTGATAGCGGTAATCTAGTTGCCACCTCTTATTGGTTTAATGAACAAGGCATTCGTAAAATTCAAGCCATTCAAACATCTCTTGATGAGCTTTCAGAGACGGGCAAAGTAATGAGTTTGGCGACCACCATGAGTGTGTTCGACGGTTTGAAAGACGCAAAGCCGATGGACAATATTGATTTGAGTTTCATGCTCAATGTCTTGTCTGATGAGAATAAGCAAACGCTGTTTAAACCGTATATTTCTGAAGATGGTAATCAGCTGCATATTAATATTCGCGTATTCGAAACATCTAAGGGCCTTGATCGCAATCAGTTAATTGAGGATATCCGTGAGCTATTGATCACCGAGCATGGTTTAGATACTGAGCAAATTCATATCTCTGGTTTGTTGGTGTTTTATAACAATATGCTTAACTCGCTCTTTAGCTCGCAAATCCTCACTCTAGGAACTGTATTTGTGGTGATTTTCTTGATGTTTATGGTGCTTTTTCGCAGCTTTAAACTAGCCCTAATTACTATTATTCCAAATGTATTCTCAGCCGGTGTGGTGCTCGGCATTATGGGCGTGTTCAGCATACCTTTAGATTTAATGACGATTACTATTGCGGCAATCAGTGTTGGTATAGCGGTGGATAACTCTATTCACTTTATTGATCGTTTTCGCAATGAAATGGCAGTAAAAAGTGATGACACAGCTGCGATATTCGAGGCTACTAATAATGTCGGTCAAGCCATGTTCTATACCACAATGGTAATAACCGCAGGCTTTCTGATTATGGTTTTTTCAAACTTTGTGCCAACCATGTACTTCGGTGTTCTTACAGCCTTGGCGATGATCACCGCGCTTATTGCCAATCTAATTATGTTGCCGATGTTAGTGGCGAAATTTAAACCTTTGTCTTAGATCGTTCAGGTTTTATTGAACCGAATCTAAAAACTGAATTTAACTAAGACGAGTAATCGTCATTCTAAAACCTGAGTTAACAATGTTGAAACGTTCGATAGTTGGCGCTTGCCTATCTTTGTGTTTGATGTCTCCAGTTATGGCTCAAAGCACTAGTCTGACTACGCAAGAAAAAGCATTGATTGACTGGGTGGAGCAACGCAAAAGTAATATTTTAGATGAGCTAAAAACGCACGTTGAGATTAATACCGGCACTGCTAACATTGCTGGCCTAGATCGTTATCGAAATATCCTAGCCGGCGATTTGAAAAAACTTGGTTTTAAGATCACGACGCACTCATCGGAGCCAATTGATGTGCTTAGTTGCCAAGGTGGTCAAATCAAGATAGCCGATCACCTGGTGGCTACTCGAACGGGTAGCGCTAAGAACCGAGTGTTAATGAATGGCCATATGGACACAGTATTCTCTAAGGACGATGAGTTTCAAACCCTGAAAATCATGGACGACGGAGTACTTAAAGGCCCTGGCGTGGCGGATATGAAAGGCGGCATTGTGATTATGATCAATGCTCTCAGAGCGTTGCATGCTCAGGGCTTGCTTGACGATTCAAACTTGACTGTATTGTTTAATAGCGACGAAGAAATCGGCTCTTTAGGCTCACGCGCGCTGATAGAAGAGCTGGCAAAACAACACGATGTTGGCTTGGTGTATGAAGGTACCTATAACAACTTAGCAACCCGCGCGCGCAAAGGTTTAGGCCAAGCTCGATTGCGTATTACTGGCCGAGAGTCGCATGCTGGTGGTGCGCATCAAGAGGGCGTGTCGGCGAGTCTTGAGATGGCTCACAAAGTAATCGCTGTTGAAGAGCTGACCGACTATGAGCGCAAGGTAACCGTTAATACGGGCGTTCTCAGCGGCGGTGAGAAAAGAAATACCGTGCCAGGCTGTGCTGATGCTTACATTGATATGCGCTTTCCAGCGTTAGAAGATGGCGAGCGATTGAAAAAAGATATCGAACGCATCGCCTCGAAAACCGTGGTGAGTAACCCTAAGTACCCCGAATTGCCTAAGGTTGAATCGTGGGCAGTGCTGCATCGCCCGGTTAAGCCAGAAAACCCAAAGGTTGATGCTCTTATTGCTGAAGCGATGGCGCTTTCTGAGCTAATCGGCGAGCCAATTGTTGGTACACGTTATTCGGGCGGCGGCACCGATGGCTCTATCGCTCAAGGGGTTGGATTAGCCACTGTCGATAGTCTAGGCATGGATGGTAAAGGCGCTCATTCATCTCGAGAAGAATCAACCGTACAGAGCTTGATTGCTAGAACCAAATTGGCCGCAGTGATGTTGGCACGCCAACTCCAGCGCTAAGCGGATATCACACATTGAAAACGAAGCAAAAATCACTGGCTCTAGTACTTGCTTTCAGTTTCACACTAATTTTTTGCTCGATGAGCTCGATTGCCATGACATACCCTAAAGACACTATTGAACTCGTCCACGGCGACGGTACTCCCACGCATGCGATAATCTGGTTGCATGGCCTTGGCGCATCGGCCAATGATTTTCCGCCGATTGTGCCAGAGCTGGGCTTACTTAAAAGCCGAACCATTCGTTTTATTTTTCCTCAGGCTCCTGATCGGCCGATTACCATCAATGGTGGTATGCGTATGCCAGGCTGGTATGACATCAAAGGGGTTAGCATTGAAGACAAGCAAGATGCGGTGGGCATGAAAGAGTCGCAAAGCATGTTGGATGATATGCTTGAGCAACAAATCAACGCCGGCATACCTAGCGAGAATATTATTTTGGCAGGTTTTTCGCAGGGAGGGGCGGTCACCTATTTCACAGGAGTTCGAAGCCAACATAAGCTTGCAGGCTTGTTGACTTTATCAACCTATTTACCGTTTGACGGCGATACTCAAGCAGAGCAACACGAGGCCAATCAGCACACACCTATTTTTGCTAGTCATGGAACGCACGACCCGGTAGTACCTTTGGCTATGGGTAAGCGTAGCGTAGATGTGCTTAGTGAACTGGGTTACAACATCAAGTGGAAAACCTACCCTATGGAGCATCAAGTGATCATGCCGCAGATCGAAGATATTGGTCATTGGATAAATGAGGTTTTCAGCGAGCGGTAAATACGTTACAGTTGCTCGAGAGATGAGGAATAACTAATACGGTTTATCGTAGGAGTATGCCAAATGAAATTAGCTCAGATCATCTCTATCACCAAGCTGGCAAGAAAACTTATGCTGGTATTCGGCGCTGGCTTAAGCGTCGTGTTTAACAGCTCGGCGCAAACGATTAAGCTTAATCAAATCGGTTATAGCCCTAGTAGCAAGAAAGTTGCTATTGTTCCGCTTGAAGATGCGCAAAGCAGCTCGACTTCGTTTCAAGTGATCGACTCGCGGTCGAATAAGGTTGTTCTCAGCAAAACGCTTAGCAAAGCTGTTAAATGGCAGTACTCTGGAGAAACGGTTCAGCAGGCAGACTTTTCTGAGCTCAAGGCGTCTGGCTCATATCATATTCAAACCTCTGAATCGGTTCGCTCTCATTCTTTTGAGATTGCGTCTCAGCCATTGCTTGGCGTTCATGATGCGGCGCTTAAGTCGTATTATTTTAATCGATCTGGCATGGCGATCAGTGAACGTTATGGTGGCAAATTTGCGCGGCCAGCGGGCCACCTTGATACCAGTGTAAAAGTGCACGAATCGGCAGCGAGTAAACAACGGCCTACGGGCACTAAGCTATCGGCGTCGAAAGGTTGGTACGACGCAGGCGATTATGGAAAGTATGTCGTTAACTC
>CAKZRZ010000193.1 GCA_937918955.1 uncultured Arenicella sp. | reverse complement strand
AGCACGATTATTCTGATATTCTGATAGGGGTAGTTTGTGCTTGGCTGTTGGGAAAGATTGTTGTTCAACACACTACCCGCTCCTTCGCAAGCAGGGCTGCGTGGTGCACACGCGGCCAACAAAGCCATCGTGCGCAGCGCCTTCTGGCTAGTGCTGTTCGTGCTGGCAGCCAAGCTGGTGGCTGCGGGCAAGGAAATGGCGATCGCCTACTGCTATGGCACTTCCGCCACCGTCGAGGGCTACCTGTTTGTCTTCAACCTGCCCTCCTGGCCGGTCACCCTACTGTTTTCCGTGATGTCAGCGGTATTTATTCCTCGACGGGTGGCGCTGCAGCGGGATGAGCCTGGTGCTGCTGTACGCTGGCAGCGGCAGGTGACGACGTGGGTCTGGCTACAGGCGCTTGCCCTGGGAGTAGTATCTGCTACTGGCCTGCCGCTCCTGTTGGCCACGGGTTGGCTGAGCCTAGAATCCGCCGCCCTAGCGGCTGCCCAGGCTGTACTGCCGTGGCTGGCGGGGATGGTTACGCTGGGGATCGTGGCGGGCTGGCACGCCTGCCACTTGATGAGCCGACAGCGACATGCCAATAAAACCTCTGCACCCCGCTACGGGGGTCGAAGTGAGGTTTGGGATTTGCGAGATGGGTTTGGTACCGTTTTGGCGGTCTTTGGAGGCTTTTTTTATTCCCTCTGGGGGATCGCTGCTCCCTTTGTGCGGTGTTGGTTGCCGTTGTCACCCAAAATGTACTGGCAGGGACAACTTTTGTTGGTAAGCTAGCGCGTGTTATTGGCTTTGTAGCGGAGTCAGATCATGAGCATGTTGTGGCCAAATCTACGAAAAGCTAAGCGAATCAAGGGAAAAAATCTAGTGTTTCGTGATGCGACGATAGAGGATGCTGTGTTTATTCATGGATTGCGTACTAATGAAGAAAAGTCGCGCTATTTATCCAAAACATCGCCGGATTTGGAGGCGCAGATTAGATGGCTTCATAATTACGCACAGACGAAGGATCAGGCCTATTTCATTATTAATGATACTTTCGGTGATCCAATTGGAACAGTTAGATTATACGATCCAAAAGAAGATAGCTTTTGTTGGGGTAGCTGGATATTGAAGGATGGCGCGCCTCAAACAGCTGCGATAGAATCAGCGCTCATTGTATATGCCTATGCAATCGATCATCTTGGCTTTAGGCGTGCGCATTTTGATGTTAGGAAGGAAAATGAACGCGTTTGGAGATTTCACGAGCGCTTTGGAGCACAGCGCGTAGCCGAAACGGATATAGATTACTATTATGAAATCGGATTTGACAAGATTGGTGCTGCAAGAAATCGCTATAAAAAATTTCTTCCTAACCCTATCGAAGTGGAATTTTGAAATAGATTTCGAAATGAACCAGATTGATGATTGCCGCATCATCCAGCTTCCTAGAATAACTGATCCGCGCGGAAACTTGTCGTTCATCGAAGGGGGACGCCATATACCCTTTGATATCAAACGGGTTTATTATCTATATGACGTACCCGGTGGAGCAGACCGAGGTTCCCACGCTCATAAAAACTTACAGCAATTCATCATAGCCATGTCGGGGAGTTTTGATGTAAACCTAGATGATGGCAAGAATAAGCAGCGTTTTCATCTAAACCGGTCATATTATGGCCTCTATGTTTGCCCTATGATGTGGCGTAAGTTGGATAACTTCTCTTCGGGAGCCGTATGCCTGGTTTTGGCTTCAGATTATTACGATGAATCCGATTATATTCGGGACTATGATGAATTCCTCAAGTTGGCTGGAATGCAACGAACATGAAGATACCATTCCTTGATTTGCGAGCCATAAACCAAGACTTAAGAGAAGAACTTCTGGATGCATTTGAACGTGTCCTCGCATCCGGTTGGTACATTCTAGGCGACGAAGTTCAACAATTCGAGAAGGAATTTGCAACCTACTGTGAAGCCACATACTGTGTGGGTGTAGGCAATGGTCTGGAAGCACTACATCTCATCTTACGTGCCTACGGAATCGGCGCTGGAGATGAAGTCATCGTTCCGGCCAATACTTATATCGCCACCTGGCTTGCGGTCACGTACGCTGGGGCAAAACCTGTACCGGTCGAACCCAATGAGCGAACGTATAACCTGGACCCGAATCGTATTGAGGCGGCCATCACATCCCGCACCCGTGCCATCATCGCCGTGCACCTGTATGGCCAGCCCGCAGACATGGACGCTATCAATGCCGTGGCGAAAAAGTATGGCCTGAAAGTCATCGAAGATGCCGCACAGGCTCATGGCGCGCGCTACAAGGGGCGACGTGTTGGCAGTCTGGGCGATGCAGCGGGGTTTAGTTTCTATCCAGGAAAAAACCTCGGAGCCTTGGGCGACGGTGGGGCAGTGACGACTAACGATACGCAATTGGCCGATAAAGTACGCGTTCTTTCCAATTATGGATCGCGCATCAAGTATCGCAATGAAATCAAAGGCTTCAACTCCCGACTCGATGAGCTGCAGGCGGCATTCTTGCGTACGAAACTGAAAAGACTCGACGCATGGAATGAGCAGCGTAAAGCGCAGGCGTCTGAATATCTACAAAGGCTATCATTTCTCTTAGGTGAAAACGACGAGAGTGCTAATGAGATCACGCTCCCATTCGTGCCAGTATGGGCAGACCCAGTATGGCATCTTTTTGTCATACGCAGTAAAAAGCGTGACGCCTTGCAACAGCATCTCACCGAACAAGGCATCGGAACGCTCATACATTACCCCATCCCGCCCCATCTGCAATCTGCCTATGCCGACTTAGGTTTTGCAGAGAACAACTTTCCGATCACGGAGAAGATACATCGTGAGGTCCTTAGCCTACCCATAGGACCACATCTCGACAGTCAAGCAGTTACTCAGGTCGCCAATGTAATCAAGGGTTTCTTTCATGCGTAATCTCTGGTGGAGTATCGCGTATACCAGCGGTACTCGAGTTTATGCACTGCTGCTGGGAGTCTTGACCCTGTCGCTTACCGCCCGTCTGCTGGGTCCTGAAGGCCGTGGTCAAGTGGCTACAATCACGACCTGGGTTACATTGTTCAGTACTTTCGGATACCTAAGCCTAGGACAGGTGGCCTTACACCGCCTCACTACCGATCGACAGCATCTGCGCTTCGGTACCTTACTTGGTAGTTTGATACTGCTCGCATTTGTGCTTACCGTCATCGGCTGGTTGATGGCTTTGGGTTTATACTACTTTGTTCCCAATCAAGTTTTTAAAAATCTTTCAGAGGGGGGCTTGATCGTGGGTTTCCTGGCTCTACCGTTTCTCATCTGGGAGCAGTATGGCAGCTCATTGTTGATGGGGGTAGAGCGACTCGCAATATACAACAAATATCAAATCATGGGACGGACACTTGGTTTGGCGGCCTTATTCGTGTTCCTCCTTGGGTTTGGCTTGGGCGTCGAAGGAGTTTTGGTCAGCAACTTACTGGGGCAGATCATCGTGGCTTTGGGCGGTATCGACTTCCTGCTACAATATGCCCGTGACAGAGGAACCGTGTGCCGTCCTGCTATCTCAGAAATCAAAGAGTTATTAAAAGGTGGTGTCAAATTACATCTCAATGCGATCGGGACTTTTCTATTCTCATCGGCAAGTATATTGATACTAAACCACTACCAAGGCCCAGAACAGACCGGCTACTATCAGTTAGCCCTACAGCTCCTGGGTGTGGCGATGATCATCCCGCAGTCCGCGAGTATGGTGATTTATGGAAAAGTCGCTTCGCTCGGGCCAGACCGGGCATGGCCATACAACAAAAAACTGCTGGTCCAACTGACCGGTGCGATGATGCTCTTGAGTATCTTGGCCGCTCTCCTGGCTCCCTTATTCATCCCATTGATCGCGGGCGAGGCTTTTCGGCCCGCAATCGAGGTATTTCAATGGATGCTCCTTGGCCTGATCGGGATGACGTTTTCCACCGTCATGGCACCCCAGTGGATCGGACGTGGATATTTCTGGCAGGCCGCGGCTCTCACATTGTTAGTGGGTATTGCAAGTATCGTCATGAATATATACTTGATACAAAAATACGGATTGCAGGGGTCCATTTATGCATTTATAGGTACACATGTCATTTCCGTCTTGGGGAACGGATTGATGGCTCTGCATTGCGAGGGAAGGTATGAAAATAGTTCTCATAGGCGACTTCAGCGCTCTTCATCTTAACTTGAAAAAAGGATTTGAATCGCTGGGCCATGAGTGCATTTTGTACTCAAATGGCGATGGCTTTAAGAAAATACTTGGAGGTCAACCTTATGGTCCGGATAAATACAATAGACGTTTTTATTCAAAACCAATTTGGGCCTACGAACAACTTAAATGGCTGAAATCCTTACTCGAAAAGCATGATATCGTTCAGTTAATGAATCCACACTCTTTAAATCTTGGTCTTTCAAATCCATTGATAAAGAGGTTTTATGTTGAAAAGATTTTGAACATAATCGCGTCTCGTACAAGAAGTAAGACTAAGTTTGGTATTGCTGTAGCTGGATGCAGTTCAGCTACAATGAAGGCTTTGCATAATCTACCACGCTCGCCGTGTCCAGGCTGCCTAAAAGAGAATAATCTTACACGCTGTGTTTACGAAAATCAAATCTTTATAGAGTACGAAAACAAATTATACCAATTAGCAGATTGCATCATCCCATTTGGCGGCGGAGCTTATCAGGCGGGAGGTAAAGGCTTAGACGCATTGCCTATGCCCATCGATTGTGATGAATACTTTTATGAGGAAAATTTAGTTAGTAATAAGATTCGTATACTGCACGGCATCAACCGACCTGGTTTTAAAGGTTCCAAAAGTATTCTTGGTGCTTTGCGTAGGGTTTCTGAAAAGTTCTCTAATATCGAAATTGTCATCGTCGAGCGAATGCCTTATGAAGACTACTGGCGCGTAGTCAAGAATTGCAATATTATTGTTGATCAGTTATTCGGTGATGGACTTGGCATGAATGCACTCATCAGTATGAGCCTGGGACGTATTGTACTTACGTCGTATGACCGAAATGTTATAAAAAGAATCTATGGACAATTACCGCCGGCCTTTGATATTCATTCAGAGGACAGTGTATATCATACTCTTAAACAAATAATAACTTCATGGTCAAATAAAGAGTTTATGGAATTCGGAAGGCAATCAAGACAATTTATCGAAAAGCACTGTAATTCTAAACATGTCGCAAGAAAAGTTCTTGATTATTATGCGCATGCAAGCAGCGGGGCGTAAATCCGTTTTATAAAATCTACACTTTTATTACAAGCCATGACGAATAGAGTAGCACTTGGTGTATCGTATTCCGGATGATCATATAACTTCCAGCCGCCATGGATACCTGCTGGCTCGCAGCATCCTGTGAGAGCTGCTGCAAGGCGTGCAGTCAGGCGGTGATG
>CAKZRZ010000192.1 GCA_937918955.1 uncultured Arenicella sp. | reverse complement strand
CTACAAATGTATTTGGTTTAGAGGCCCGGTCAAATTGCCCCGTGGATGGCGCTCTTTATGTTCCTTAAAGGAATATACCGATATGCTCGACCGTGAATTCAGAAGAAGAATTAGACCACAGTACCACTCCGTTCCCTGGTCGGAAAAAATTTTGGATGACATCCTGAATAAAGACACCGACAACCTTTTTGGCATGATAATTTCAGATATTTTGGCAAACATGATAGCCTACAACGAAATTATGCGAGAAGTTGGGTGGTAAACTCCTGCTCTTGGGTATCAAAATTAATACTCCCCTGCCTAAAAGGAGGGGAGTATTAAGCTGTTTTTTTGGGTGTTGCTTAGAAAGCAAAGCCCATACCGATACGGAAGAGCATAGGAGCGTTATTGCCGGATACACCGATACCGGTATTTACGCTCATGAACGGTGCGGGTCGCCAGGTTGCCCCCATTGCACCGGCAGACTTACCGCCAAAAGTGGCAAACCCAACGCCAACACCGACGGTAGCACCTTCAGGGACAGGTGCAGAACCCATCGCTGCCACCTGAGCGATACCACCGAATGCATCCGATTTTAATTGATTCATGTCTTCTCGTAAGTCGCCAATACCTTTATCTAGCTTTTGGTCTAAAGCACGTAATTGACGAACATTAACCGCATCAAAGTCGTTAATGCCGTCTGCAACATTGGTAATACGACGCTCACGGCCAGGAGCACCCACACTTACGGTCATTGGCTCGTTTGCAATAGAACCAGAACCAAGGGACACGCTGTCAGGCGCAGTAACCACCGCATTTACGCCGATGGCATAACTTCTGTCGGCTCCCGGAGCAATGTAGTTTTGCGAACCAAATGCACCTGCATCCTTAGAAAATACTCGGTTTCCATAGCCAACTGCCGTAGAACGTGCCGTGTTTTCAGGACGCCGTGGGTCTTTGGGATTTGAACCATTTACAGGAAACTCATTCGCAGGGAATAAATCAGGAAATTCTGCGGGGTCGGCACCGACTCGGTTCAAGGAGCCTAAAGCGGAAGAATCGTCACCCCAAGCTTGGTTACCAAAACCATCTGTTTTTGCACGATTTCCGGCAGAAATACTTCCTTTACCAACCGCTGTTGAATCTTTTCCTAAAGCGGCAGTACCTGCACCTATCGCTACACTACCGTTTTCTGCCCCGGCTAGGGTACCCAGAGCAATGGCATCTTCTCCGGCTTTGGAACCGTTACCGATGGCTACACCACGTTTTCCTATTGCTTCTGTGTTTATACGGGTAACCGTACCTGCATTATCTGTTAAGATAAAGGGGCTTCCGATTGCAGTTCCATTGGTTTCGGAGACTGTAGCACCGTAACCTAAAGCAGTCCCATAGTCACTGCTTACATTGCTGCGAGAGCCGATTGCAGTTGAGTAATTTCCTAAAGCTTTGGCACTATAACCGTTGGCCTTAGCTTCCTGCCCTGTTGCTTGCGCTTCTGCACCTTCAGCGGTAGATTTCTCGCCACTGGCTAAAGCTCCGTAACCAACGGCGGTAGCTTTTTCACCTGTTGCCTTTGCCGTTGCACCGACCGCTGTAGAACGGTCATTGTACGCTCTTGCGGAATCGCCTAGAGCCGTTGCCTGTGAACCTACAGCTTCTGATTTTCCGCCGTTTGCCAATGCCCCATGTCCGATTGCTAAAGCATTGCGTCCCAGGGTTGTTGGATTGATTTGATCGGCAAGAGCGGTAAACTCTTGAAATGATTTGTTGTACCCCTGTCCCACAATACGGTCATAGGCGTCTTGCCGAAGAGAACCGTCTGAGTTGCGGCCACCAGCCGTTGATTCCGCACCGATTGCGGTTGCACCGATAACGGTCGCCTCGGCCATATAACCGTTTGCTTTGGCATAGTCTGCTGTTGCTTTTGCTTTTGCGCCTTCCGCAACCGCACCTGCTCCTTTGGCTAAAGAGTCGGCACCTAGTGCTACCGCAGGCTTGTTATACCGACCTTCTGCTACTGCACCGGCACCAATGGCTACATCTTTACTTTCCACGCTCTTTGCATCGGCACCAATGGCTACCCCATCTAATGCCGCTTTTGTATCACTGCCAATAGCTATTCCGTCTTGCTTCGCAACTGCACCAACACCGTCACCGTCTCTGTCAGCACCAATTGCGATACCACGATCCCCCTCGACTCTGTTATCTGTTCCGACGAGAATTCCTTTCTTCACGTCGGGTAATACTTCATTCCTGTTACCTACTGCAACCGTGTCTGTCACATCGTTTCCAAATCGGTTCCCGTTCCCAAATTGGGAATTGTCTTCATTTCTGTCACCCATTAGGTTGTTGTGACCGACTTGATTGTTCCGATTCCCTTCGTCCCCAATGGTATTGAAATTTCCTTGTTGGCTATTATCGTTCGATTTATTCCCGATTTTATTCATGTAACCGTCTTGGGTGTTCCTATTGGATTCCGAACCGATTACATTATTATTCCCCTTTTGATTGTTGTCATTGGAATTGTTGCCGATTTCATTCTTGTTGCCAAATTGACCGTTTCCATTGGAATTATCTCCGATTTTGTTCTCATTCCCATTCTGAACGTTATTATCGGAATTGTTCCCGATTTCGTTCTTGTATCCTGTCTGGTTATTAAAATTAGAGTTTTTCCCTATATTGTTGTCACTCCCGATTTGATGATTCTTGTTGGAATTTTCACCGATGGTATTGTTTCGCCCTAGTTGCAGGTTATCTTTACTTCCCTCGCCGGTTATATTGTTTTCCCCAATTCTAATATTTTTGTTGATGTCGGAAATTTGAATTTCCCCATCAACTTTCAAAATATTTTTAACATTTAATGTTTCTCCTTCTGCATTCTTAAATATTATTTTCTCGCCAACCGTAAGATTGTCGCTGACCTTTAATTCTTTAATTGCAGCTTTGTCGGTAACCTCCAATTCCTTAATTTTAGCTTTCTCCGTAACCTCCAATTCCTTAGTTGTAGCTTTCTCCGTAACCTCTAATTCCTTAATTTTAGCTTTCTCCGTAACCTCTAATTCCTTAGTTGTAGTTTTCTCCGTAACCTCTAACTCCTTGATGGTAGCTTCTTCCTTAACCTCTAATTTTTGGATTGTGGTGGTTGTTTGAGTTTGATTACCCTTATCATCAATAACGACATTGTCACCGCCATACCAATTCATTAGACCGTTTACCTCGGCCAAAGGAGCTTTTTGGATGTCAAACATTGAAACGTTCCAAGAACCAGCTGGTGGAGTCGTATGA
>CAKZRZ010000191.1 GCA_937918955.1 uncultured Arenicella sp. | reverse complement strand
TTAACATTCTTGTTTATGAGCTTCCCGCAGGGCTTGGTGCTTTATTGGGTTGTGAATAATGTGTTAACCATGGCTCAGCAATGGTTTAACTATCGTCAACAAGAGAAAAACGCCTAAATGTAAGCGTTTTATGGCCTCTGTATAAACCAAGTGACTAAGCCCGTCGTCGATACCATTGCGGCAATCGCCACGCCACCAGGTAAAGGTGGCGTTGGGGTTATTCGTTTATCGGGGCCAAACTCGCTAGAGATTGGAGAGCAACTTGCAGGTAAGAACTTGCAGGTTCGTAAAGCACATTATGCTCATTTTAATGATGCATCTAACGAGGTTATTGATACGGGTCTGGTGCTCTATTTTGCCGGCCCTAATTCCTTTACTGGAGAGGATGTTGTCGAGATTCAAGGCCACGGTGGGCCAGTTATTCAAGATTTGTTACTTAAAGAAGTTATTCGTTTAGGCGCCAGACAAGCTAGAGCTGGGGAGTTTTCTGAACGAGCTTTTCTTAATGACAAAATAGACTTGGCCCAAGCTGAAGCGATTGCCGATGTAATTGACTCGGCAACCGAACAGGCCGCTAAAGGCGCTATGCGCTCTTTGCAGGGAGAGTTTTCTAATAAGGTTAACGACCTGCTAAAAGAGTTAATCTATTTGAGAATGTACGTGGAAGCAGCGATAGACTTTCCGGATGAAGAAATAGATTTTCTCGCTGATGAAAAAATACGCAAGAGCATCGAAGCTCTGCAACTAAGTTTAGCCAATACCATTAAACAGGCTGGCCAAGGAGCTATTTTGCGCAACGGCTTACGCCTGGTCATAGCCGGCAAACCTAATGCAGGTAAATCGAGCTTACTAAATGCGCTAGCAGGTCATGATGCTGCCATCGTCACCGATGTGGCGGGAACAACTCGTGACATTGTGCGAGAGACAATCGATATTGATGGCCTACCTGTCCACATTATCGATACTGCGGGTCTACGTGATAGTGATGATACTGTTGAAAAAATAGGCATCGAGCGAGCGCGCAAAGCGATCGATGAAGCTGACCATGTGCTGCATATCATAGACGCGAATGACTCTAGTGAGCTAACGGCTAACATTAATAACGATAAGACCAGCTTAGTATTTAATAAGGTTGATTTAAATAACGACGTGAACCAACAAGGTATTAAAGTTTCGGCTTTAACTGGCTTAGGTTTAGCGGAGTTACGTAACCATATTAAAGATGTAGCTGGTTACGCACAGAATACCGAAACGGTTTTCACTGCACGACGACGACACTTAAGCGCCTTAGCGAAAGCACGGGATGCGGTAGAGCGTGGTTTAGAGCAGTTAAAGACTTATAACGCCGGAGAGCTTTTGGCGGATGAGCTTTTGCAAGCCCAAGATTCGCTGAATGAAATTACTGGCGAATTTAGTGCTGATGACTTACTCGGCGAAATCTTCAGTGGCTTTTGTATCGGCAAGTAAGTTATCCAATAATCATTAGCAAATGATTAACAATTTAACATCTCTTTAGTTTATTCATAGACCTGCCCTATCATCTCTCGTCTTTAGTTTAGGGTGGTAAAGACTGGTAGGGATGGGAGAGCAAGCGCGATTTTTGGAGCTGATATCCAAACACAAGCTTATTGTGGCCTTTGCTTGTGCGCTACTGCTTCATTCTTTTTTGTTAGGCGCCTACTGGCAGTTTGATACAAGTGTTTCGAATACCCGGTTTGTGGAACCTCCTTTGTCGGTATCTATTCAATTGGAAGATCAGGAGCCTGAACCAATTGTTGAGGAAGTTAAAGAAGAAGTCGTACTTGAACCAGAGCCCACACCAACCCCTATAGCTAAGCCAAAAGTCACTTCCGAGCTTTTAACCGTTAAAGAAGAATCGACACAGGAAGCTGCCGAACCCCGAATAAAGATTTCTCCAAACAGTAAAGAGTTTCGTCGTTTTTTGAGATCTGAAACAGATGGCTATATTGAAAAAAATCCGAGAACAGTTGGGCGATTTGATCGAACTTTTGAAATAGCCCCAGTAGAAGACTATGCTGAAGAGTTATCCCCTTATCATTCAGACTCGATTCCCAAAGGAGGCAACAATGACTTTGCAGTTGCTCAGGATGGGCGCGTGACTTGCGTAGTACGCACGTTGAATATGCTTGATGTAACCGCAAGCCCTAACTTTGTTAGCAAAGATTGCACACCTAAAGAGAAGTTCGAACTTGATTTAAACAAGCCTAATAATGGATGGATGGACCGTTAAGCTAGAGCTTTAGTTTTCGGGCAATGAAATTGAAGCCTCATTTACCCCGCCTACTTATAAAATGGATAAATGTCCAACATATGTGTTTTTTTTAGACTTTAAGGATTTTGCTGGACAGTTGATCTGGTATCTTCTCTTCATTTTTGTTAAAAACCTTATGCACTTAAGGAATACCACTTATGAGTGGTGTTTATATGTTGGTGCGGGATTATTAAGCACTTATATATTTAATTAAATCTAGCGTCATAGGTAGTTACAAAAGCAAAAAAAGCACTCATCAACTAATAACAATAATAAGTAGCAGTGCGACGTTAGTTGTTTTGATGGTGGAGAACCGAAAACAACCTTTTTTCTACTTTATAAGCAGTGGAATTAAGTTTTGCCGAAAAGCGCATTAAGACGCTTGGCAGGTGTTTTTCTCGATCATCGATTCAATTCGATAAAGTTAAATAAAAACAACCTTAGGAGGGCGATGTAGTGAATCAAGAAACCTTAAGCGGTCAAGACTCATTCATAAATAGAGCACTTTGTTGTTATACCGAGAAGCGAGCTTAATATGGCTCGAGCAGACGAATACTATTTTAAAGAAGGCTGCTTCATTGAGGAGTGGCACAACCATAGCAATGACCCAGCCTGCTCTATCGCGCGGGTTCGAGTAGAACCATTTCAAACCACTAAACTCCATGCCCTAAAAAATACCGTGGAGCGTTACGTCATAGTGGATGGCAGCGCAAAAGTGACGGTGGGCGATAAGTCTTGGAAAGTAGGCATATCAGATGTGGTGGTTATCGAGGCTGATCAACCTCAAAAAATAGAAAATATTTTAGATAAAGACCTTATTTTTCTGGCAGTTTGTACGCCACGATTTGAGCTTCATAACTATAGAGAGTGCGACGAGACGTAAATATAGCCGTAAACCAGTTGTTCTAAGCAGATAGAGCAAAAAGTCGAATAGTAATCATCCCTCTCCGAGTTAAAACGCGGTTGACCACTTCCATAGAAGGAGTGGCAATTTTATTAAACCAAAGTAGGAGTACATAGCATGAAAACCACGATTTGTCCGAGCATGAAGTCTTTGTTCATAAGCTGTTTATGTTTGGCAGCGCTAGTTGTCAGTAGCGTCGCCAATGCCAATTACACTAAAACCAAATACCCCATCGTGCTTGTTCACGGTTTTTCTGGCTTTGACAATATCGGTGGCCTGATTGGCTATTTTCATACCGTGCCGTACAACTTGCGACGTTCAGGTGCCAAAGTTTATGTGCCATCGGTATCGGCGTTCAATTCATCAGAACAGCGAGGCCAGCAACTAGCCAACTACTTGCTTAGCTTACCTGAAGATAAGTTTAATTTGATTGGGCACAGTCAAGGCTCACCCACGTCTAGAGTAGCGGCTGCATTGGTGCCACAGAAAGTCGCATCTGTGACTTCGGTAAACGGAGCAAACGGGGGCTCAAAAGTCGCGGATGTCTTATTAGGAATCGTACCTGGCGATGTGAGTCGAGGCTTAATTTCTAGCATTATTAATGCTGGTGGCGATCTAATAAATTTCTTCTCTGGCAATAATAATGAACAAGATGGCCTAGCGAGTGCGCTAACATTAAGTACTCAAGGTTCGGATGCCTTAAACCGAGCATTAGACAATAAAGGTATTAG
>CAKZRZ010000190.1 GCA_937918955.1 uncultured Arenicella sp. | reverse complement strand
TTTCGAGGTCGTAAGTGGTCCGAGTTAGGAAATATTACTCCCGAGCAAGCGTGCGCTCATCCGAACTGGTCGATGGGGCGTAAGATCTCGGTAGATTCGGCTACGATGATGAACAAAGGCTTGGAGTTGATTGAAGCAAGTGCGCTTTTTGGACTGCCTGCAGAGCGCGTAGAGATTGTCGTGCACCCTCAAAGCATTATCCATTCGATGGTGCAGTATGCCGATGGTTCTTTTCTCGCTCAGCTAGGTTCGCCGGATATGAAAATACCTATTGCGCACTCCTTAAGTTGGCCAGATCGTATTGAATCAGGCGCTAAAATGCTGGATATCACGGACATCGCGCGCTTGGATTTTGAAAAACCGGATATGGCAAACTTGCCGTGCTTGCGCTTAGCCAGGCGTGCGGCGGAGAAGGGTGGTTCGGCTCCCGCAGTTTTGAATGCGGCGAATGAAGTCGCGGTTGACGCTTTTTTGAATGAGATCATTGGTTTTACCGACATTGCAACGGTTATTGAGCGCACCATGACTGAGATTCAATGGTCTGAGATCGACGACATCGATGCCGTATTACAGATTGATAATGAAGCTCGAGTGGTTGCGAATGCGCAGATAGACTCTCTAGCGCGGGTTAATTAAGCAATTGATGGTCTCGCATGGGTTGAACAATATGTTTTTTAATTGGGTTTAGGCGGTAGTCTGTGGCTTTTTTGTATAGCGTTGTAGGTTTTCTGATTGCGATTGGCGTGCTCGTTGCGGTGCATGAGTTCGGCCACTATTGGGTCGCCAGAAAACTGGGTGTGAAAGTGCTTACCTACTCAATAGGCTTTGGTAAGCCAATCTGGCGTAAAGTCGCCGGGCCTGATCAAATTGAATACGTGATCGCGCAAATCCCGCTCGGCGGTTACGTTAAGTTCTTAGGCGAAGGCACTGAAGCAGACCCCGTTGACCCTAAAGAGGCTCATCGAGCATTCGATAATCAACCAATTTGGAAACGAGCACTTATTGTCGCCGCTGGCCCAGGAATCAACTTTTTATTCGCCATCATTCTGTTCATGTTTTTAGGCATGCAAACGGAAACTCGCCAGACTCCAGTGTTTGGCAATCTGAGTGAAAATACTGTTCTGTCACAGGCTGGCGTTACTCAGGGCGATCGTTTGATCTCTATTAATGGCAAGCAAGCGCGTTTCATGGCTGAGCACGAGCTATATATATTCAATCAATTGCTCCAACGTAAGCCGATTAACGTAACTGTCGAATCGGCCGGCTCTGTATCGACTAAGCTTATTGAGACGAGTGAAATTCCGATTTATCGGATCAATCCTGCGAGCATGATGCGTCAACTCGGTTTTGTCGGCGTGTTGCCTGAAATAACCACCGAGATAGCGCACCTAGCGCCTGGTTCACCGGCTGCTGCAGCTGGTTTGCAAGTCGGAGATGTATTTGTTGCGATTGACGACAAGCCAATTGAAGTTTGGGAAGATCTTACGTCAGCAGTACAACCATCGGCAAATACGCCTCTGAATATTACAGTAGATCGTGCTGGTCAGCGCGTTTCAATGATCATTGCCCCTGAAGCTAAAACTGATGGTGATAGAGTTATCGGTGTCTTAGGCGTTGGGCCTAAATTTATGCCTTTACCAGAGCAGGGCAAAATCGAAATTAGTCGATCACCTTTGGAGGCGCTTGCGCATGGCGCCACTCAGACTTGGCAAATGTCGAGTCTTACTCTGCGAATGCTCGGCAAGATGATTACTTTGCAAGTATCTTATAAGAACGTCAATGGTCCAATAATGATTGCTGACGTTGCGGGCCAAGCGATACAGGTTGGTTTTACGACTTACCTTTATTTTATCGCGTTGATCAGCATCAGCTTAGGGGTCATGAACTTGTTACCGATACCCATGTTAGATGGCGGACATTTGGCTAGTTACGTGCTCGAGATATTTGCCGGGAAAGACATATCCAGGCGTGCGTTTATCGCAGTTCAGCCCTTTGGTTTGTTAATGTTGGCGGGCTTGATGAGCTTGGCTTTTTATAATGATATTTTGAGGTTATTCAATTAGAATAATCCACTGCAAGAATTAACATGTGCTTTAAATAAGATTAATTATCTTTAGTTAAGACAGGTACATGAAAAATAATAAAATTAAATCACCTGAGAATAGTAACCAACTATTGAGGACTTCATGATTAGAACTCTTTGCAAGAATGCCACTGTTATCTGCCGTAAACCATTACTGGCGATGCTGATCGCCTGTGCCACAATTGGCGCCACCACCGGTAGTGCTATTGCCCAACAGCAACAGTCGTTTTTGGTGTCAGACATTCGTGTTAAAGGTCTGGCAAGAATTTCAGCGGGTTCTATTTTTAATTACCTACCAGTGAAAGTGGGAGACACGTTTAATCCTTCTGAGTCTTCGGAGTTAATTAAAGAACTCTATAAGACAGGCTTCTTTAAAGATATTCAACTGAGTACAGAAGGCACCGCAATCGTTATTAATGTGGTCGAGTATCCGTCGATTACTCAAATCGAGTTTGCTGGTAACAAGCTAATTAAAGAAGAGTCTTTGCGCGAAGCGTTGGCCGGCAACGACTTTATTGAAGGTCGGGTTTTTAAACCCAATGTTCTCGAGCAAGTTAAGCAAGAGCTGAAGCGTCAATACCTCAATCAAGGTAAATACAATGCACAGGTCGGTACTGAAGTCACTGATCTTCCGCGCAACCGCGTGAAGGTAAAACTGCACGTTAAAGAAGGCCCAACTGCAAAAATTAAGAAAATCAACATCGTTGGTAACGAGTATTTTAGCGATAAGATGCTTATCGATGAATTTGAGTCGTCAGACAGCAAGCCGTTTTGGCAATTCTGGGGATCAGCTGATCAATATTCCAAAGAGAAAGTCTCGGGTGATTTAGAAACGCTTCGTAGCTTCTATCAAAACCAAGGTTTTCTTGATTTTAATATCACCTCAAATCAGGTGAGTATCTCGCCAGAAAAAGACGGTATTTTCTTAACCGTTAACGTTGATGAAGGTGAGCGTTATACTGTATCTAGCTTTGTTTTGAACGGGCAGCTAGTGGTTCCTGAAGCCGAGCTATTGCCTTACGTATTTATCGCGCCGGGTCGAACTTACTCTCGTCGCGACGTTGATAACACTGTCGAGTTTATTAGCGACCGATTAGCTGAAGAGGGTTACTCGTACGCTGAAGTAGTGCCAGTACCGAATGTTAATCGAGACGACAACACCATTGCCTTTTCAATTAATATTAAGCCTGGTCGCCGGGTTTATGTGCGTCGTATTGATGTTGTTGGTAACAAGTTGACTAACGATGACGTGATTCGCCGAGAATTACGCCAAACCGAAGGTGGCGCATTTTCACCAAGCCGCGTTAATCGTTCAAAAATTCGATTACAGCGTTTGAGCTTTTTTGATGAAGTAGAGATCGAGACGGTTTCAGTAGCCGGACGAGAAGATCAAGTTGATCTGCAGGTAGTGGTTAAAGAACGGCCAACCGGACAGTTTCTTTTTGGGCTAGGTTTCTCTGGTGATGATGGTGCGCTGGTTCAAGCGAGCGTCTCTCAGTCCAATTTGTTTGGCACAGGTAATCAACTGAACTTCAATGTGCAACGCTCCCAGATCGTTGAATCAATTAGCTTGCAATACACCGATCCGTATTACACCAGAAGCGGCATCAGCCGAACCATTGGTTTGACTGGGCGCAGTATTGATTCGGCTAATGCGAATACATCTGAGTTTTTTACCGAAACTCTTGGCTTAAACGTTCGCTATTTGTTCCCAATTAACGAAAGTAACTCGTTTTCATTGGGAGCTGGAATCGAGAAAATTGACCTAGAGGTTGGCACCTTTTCAGTACCCGAAGTACGCGAGTTTATTGCCGAAAACCCAGACAATAACTTGTTTACTCTGACGTCCGCCTTTGCGCACGATACGCGTGATAGCTTGTTATACCCAACATCAGGTAAGAACTTTCGCCTCTCAGCCGAAGTTACCGCTCCCGGCAGTGACCTGGAATACTATCGCCTGAATTTGGAATCAAGTTACTACTATCCGATCACTAACAAGGCAGCTATTAAACTGAGTGCTGATATTGGTTACGGTGATGGTTATGGTGACACTGAGGGTTTACCTTTCTTTAAAAACTACTTCGCCGGTGGTTCGAGATCAGTGCGTGGCTATGAAGCTCGTTCGCTTGGCCCTCGAGACTCAAGTGAGTTTCCACAGCCATTTGGTGGTAGTAAACGCGTTCTCTTGAACGCTACGCTCCTATTACCAGTCGGAGATGGCGCCTTAGATAAGCGATTGCAGTTGTTTGTTGACGGTGGCCAAGTATTCTCTAATGACCAAGACGTTGAGTTCGATGACATTCGTTTTACTGCTGGTATCGGTTTCAACTGGATTTCGCCAGTAGGCCCGCTATCAATCAGTTACGCCGTTCCGTTGAATGAAGTTGAAGCTGATCCTCTCACAGGCTTCGTCGGTGATGAAATTGAGAAATTTCAATTCAGCGTCGGTTCTTTAATTCAGTAATCGTGGTTTAGTCACCATAGAGTAGTCGCAACAATTAGTTGGGTTTGAGAGCGTCTGCTCTCAGGTTCAAACAATATTCAAAAAATAAGAAATTATAGGTATTTAGAAATGTTAAAACGCAGTTTAATCGTATTCGCCGCTCTGGTCGCTTGTATGCAAGCTTCAATCGCGTCAGCTGAGCTTAAGATTGGTGTATACGATGCACGCAAAATTCTTGAGTCATTGCCTGCAGTGCAAAAAGAGTTCAAGAAACTTGGCGCTGAATTTGAGCCCAAAGAGAAAGAGATCGCTGATAAGCGAACCGCTCTTGTAAAGCTTCAAGAGGACATCACCAAAAATGCTGGTACGGTTTATTCAGACGCTGAATACAAAGAAAAGCAACTTGAGTTTCAAAGCAAGCGTCGTGAACTTCAATTGTTAGCAGAAGATACTGAGCGCCTCGCGAATGTGCGCCGCAACGAAGTTGTACGTAAAATTCAAAGCTCGGTAGACCAAGAAGTTCGTAAGTTTGCCGAAGAGCAAGGCTATGATTTAATTCTACGTAGTGGTGTGCTCTATGCGGGACCTAAAGTAAATATCACACAGCAAATTTTGCAGCGGATGTCATCGAAATAGGCGATATGATTTATTAGCTAGACAAAAGTTCTCGTAACGCGAGCGACTTTAATGACGCCCTTGCTCTAGGTTGTTAAAAGCCTAAGAACAGCTTGCGAAACCAGTTATACTATTGTCAGCTATTGGTAAAAGGCTTCCTTTATTGGAAGTCTTTTGCGTTTCAGCCCTGAAACTTGGGCGATTCTTAACTCTAATTTGTAATAAAAGGACTGGTCTCGTGGCATTACTCGACATACATCAAATCAAAAACTATCTACCCCATCGTTATCCATTTTTATTGGTAGACAGAGTTCTCGAAGCTGAGCCTGAAGAGCGCATGGTTGCTCTTAAAAACGTAACCTATAATGAACCCTTTTTTGAAGGTCATTTCCCCAATCGGCCAGTGATGCCAGGCGTTTTAATTATCGAAGCACTTGCTCAAGCGGCCGCATTGATGGCCAGCTATGGGCGAGACGATATTGATACATCGAGCCGCATTTATTACTTCACTGGTATCGATAAAGCGCGCTTTAAGCGTCCTGTCGAACCCGGTGACCAATTGATATTTGAAGTTCAGCTGGTGCGAAAAATAAAGAATATGTGGAAGTGTCAGGGTGTCGCAAAAGTAGATGGAAAAGTGGCCGCATCGGCCGAGTTGATGTTTACTTTTAAAGACCTATAAATACAGAGGCGAAGTTTATGAGCGTGAACATTCATCCAACTGCGATAATTGAGCCAGGCGCTGAGCTTGGAAGTGATGTCAGCATCGGCGCATATTCGGTTATTGGCGCTAATGTTAAGATTGGCGATGGCACAAAGATAGCCTCCCAGGTTGTAATCGAGGGCCACACTGAATTAGGTGCCAACAACCAGGTGTTTTCATTTACCGCGATTGGAGGTGAGCCGCAATCTATCTCATATAAGGGTGAGCCGACTCAGGTAAAGATTGGTGACAATAACGTATTTCGCGAGAACATTACGGTAAACCGCGGCACAATGGATGACGAAGGCATTACCATCATAGGAAATGACAACCTGTTTATGGCCTACGTGCACATTGCCCACGATTGTCGCTTAGGCTCCGATCTTTTATTTTCAAACAATGCCAGTTTAGCTGGCCACGCTCGAATTGGAGACTACGTAGTGTTAGCCGGCTACACACTAGTGCACCAGTTTGTTCGCATTGGCGAGCACAGTTTTTGCGGTGTTAATACATACTGTACGCTCGATGTGCCACCATTCATGCTGGTTGCAGGCAACAAAGCGATTACGCATGGGATAAATATCAGAGGCTTGCGTCGTCGAGGCGTAGATAAAGATACTATTGTTGAACTTAAGCGCGCCTATAAAACAATTTATCGCTCAGGGCACACAATGGCACACGCTCTTGATGAGCTGGCGGGGCAAGATTGGCAAAGTCCACAGGTCCAACAGCTTATCGATTTTATTCGTGATTCAAAGCGTGGTGTAATCCGCTAATTCCTTCAGTTTAAAGTCGCTGCTATGAAAATTGGAATCGTCGCCGGAGAAAAATCAGGCGACTATTTGGGCGCGGAGTTGGTCAAAGCGTTTAAGAAGCGTTATCCAGATGCTGAGTTTGTTGGCCTCGCTGGGCCTCTAATGCAAGCAGAGGGTGTGGTCTCACTGGGAGAAATGGATAAAATCAGCATTATGGGAATTGCTGGAGCAGTAAAAGGGATTTTCGATATTTTGAGTATTCGTAAGGCCATTCGAAATCACATGCTTGAATGGCGACCCGATGTGTTCATTGGCATTGATGTGCCCGATTTTAACTTAAGCCTCGAAATAAAGCTAAAAGAAGCGGGCATCCCAACCGTGCACTATGTAAGCCCAACCGTATGGGCTTGGCGTGGCAAGCGTATCCATAAAATCAAACGCGCTGTCAACTTAATGCTAACACTGTTTCCGTTCGAAGAAACGTTTTATCAAAAGCACAATACCAAGGTGAAATACGTCGGTCACCCCTTAGCTAAGCCCGTCTTAAATTGGAAGCTTGATTCGCAGGCCAAAACGGAGATCGCGCTAACACCGGGTAAACGATTAATTGCGGTACTTCCAGGGAGTCGTATGAGCGAGGTTTCTCGTTTAGCGCCCGTAATGATAGGCGCGTGCACTGAGCTAGCAAAACGTTACACCGACCTAGAGTTTGTGGTACCCGCAGCGTCTTTAAAACTCAAGTCCTACATCGAGCAAGAGTTGAATGTGGCGACAACTCCAGTAAAAGTGATTCTCGGTCATTCTCGCGATGTTCTGGCTATGTCCCATATAGCGGTATTAGCGTCTGGAACCGCGGCGCTCGAAGCGGCTCTTTTTGCCAAACCCATGGTTGTGATGTACAAAGTGGCAAAATTAGAAGAGTGGTATGCGGCAAGAACCATGGAGGTCGAACATTTTTCGATGCCCAATCATTTGTGCAATCCGCCGATTGTTACCGAGCTTATTCAAGAGAAAGCTACTACTGAGAATTTAGTTGCTGAAGTAAGTGCATTGCTCGATTCTGACGATAAGTATCAAGAAATGCAGTCCGTGTTAGCTGAAATAGCGCCTAGTCTAAGTGAGGACTCAGGAGAGCTCGCATGTGATGCGATCGAAAACCTAATCTCAATAGGAGCTAAACCTATATGCTAGTTGCCGGTGTTGATGAGGTTGGGCGCGGGCCATTGGCGGGCCCCGTGGTTACTGCGGCCGTTATATTGCCAGAGAGCTTCGATTTGCCAGGTTTGACCGATTCGAAGAAGCTTAGCTTGAAGAAGCGCCAACTGCTCTCAGCGTCGATTAAGCAGCAAGCTTTAGCATGGAACTTAGCCGAAGCCTCAGTAGAAGAAATAGATCAACTTAATATTTTGCAGGCCACAATGCTTGCGATGCAGCGCGCTGTAGCCGGTTTGGCGATAAAGCCTGAACAGGTACTTGTCGACGGTAATCGCGCACCTGAGTTTGGTATCCCGGCACAAGCCATAGTGGGAGGCGACGGCATCGAAGCCTCAATTTCGGCGGCCTCAATAATTGCTAAAGTAGCACGAGATGCACTTATGTCGGATTACGCCCAAACCTTTCCTCAATATGGTTTTGAGAAGAACAGCGGTTATCCAACCAAGCAACACCGGGACGCGTTGACCGAACATGGGATTACGCCAATTCATCGTCGTAGTTTTGCGCCTGTTAGAAAGCTGTTGTAATCAATCTCTATTAATGATCAACGCGCCGATAGTAATTGATGCTCAAGTCAAGTCGAATATTTTCATTTTGATAGCGACAAACCACTTCGAAAATCTCGCGATAAGTTTATAATTTGACGATGCCAAAATCATTCGTCCATCTCCATCTTCATTCAGAGTATTCGCTCGTCAATGGAATGATCCGTTTGCCGAGCTTGATTGATCAAACACGCACCAATCAAATGCCTGCGGTTGCACTAACGGATATGGGCAATCTCTATGGCGCGGTAAAGTTTTTCAATAAATGCATGGCGCAAGGCATTAAACCGATTATTGGCGCCGAAGTGTATATTGAAAACCCCGATAAGGTTACCCAGCCTTACATCGCGGTATTATTAGTGCAAGACGAAGTAGGGTATGTAAATTTATCTGAATTACTTTCACGTGGTTTTCGCGAGGGGCAATCGCAAGGCAAGCCAATCATTCAAAAGCAATGGTTGCAAGGTAAAACTGATGGCCTGATTTGCCTGTCTGGGGGCATGCGTGGCGAGCTCGGCGGCGCTATTTTGGCGAGTCGAGACAACTATCGTGAACAGGTGATAAAAGATTATCAAGCGCTGTTTCCAAATCGTTTTTACATCGAAATTCAACGTGTAGGGCGGCCGCACGAAGAAGAATATATCGCCGAGGCAGCTCAGCTTGCAGCAAAGTTTCAAGTTCCATTAGTCGCTACTAATGACGCTCACTTTATGCGCGAGGAAGACTTCGATGCCCATGAAGTTCGAGTGTGCATTAACGAAGGTCGAGTATTAAACGATACACGTCGTGTTGTGCATCACACGCCACAACAGTACTACAAAAGTGCATCGGAGATGATTGAGCTTTTTGCCGATATCCCAAGCGCAATTGAGAACACACTAATCATTGCCCAGCGCTGTAATTTTGTGATTCGCATGGGTGAGTACTTCTTGCCTGACTTCCCAGTACCACAGGGAGAGACGATTGAGTCGCATTTACGCAATGAATCCTTTGCTGGGCTTGAAGTTGTATTGTATCGGCGTTTTCCCGACGGGCCAACGCCAGAGGTGCGCGCAGAATACGAAGCGCGAATGGAGTTTGAACTCAAAATTATTTTTGAGATGGGGTTCCCTGGCTACTTTTTGATCGTTGCTGACTTCATTCAATGGGCAAAAGAAAATGACGTTCCTGTTGGGCCGGGCCGTGGTTCCGGAGCGGGTTCGATTGTTGCCTATGCGCTCAAGATTACCGACTTAGATCCGATTGAGCACATACTGCTTTTCGAGCGCTTTCTAAACCCTGAACGTGTATCGATGCCTGACTTCGACGTCGACTTTTGTATCGAGGGTCGCGAGCGTGTAATCGATTACGTAGCTAAAAAGTATGGTCGAGACAAGGTGTCGCAAATTATCACCTACGGCACCATGGCTGCTAAAGGCGTGATTCGTGATGTTGGACGCGTAATGGGCATGTCTTACGGGCATGTTGATGGTGTCGCCAAGCTCATTCCGTTTGATTTAGGCATCACTCTTACTAAGGCGCTGGACCAAGAGCCTGAACTTAAAGACCGCTACGATAACGAAGAAGAAATCACTGAGCTAATCGACATGGCGCTCAAGCTTGAGGGTTTGGCTCGAAACGTTGGTAAGCACGCTGGTGGAGTAGTGATCGCGCCTACCGATTTGACTGACTTCACACCATTGTATTGCGAACATGGCAGTGATCAAATCGTATCGCAATACGATAAAGACGACCTTGAAACCGTTGGCTTAGTTAAGTTTGACTTTTTGGGCCTGAAAACGCTGACCATTATCGATTGGGCGGTTAAGGCGATTAATGCTCAACGGCAAGTTACAGGCGAAGAGTTACTTGATATCGCCAAGTTGCCGCTTGACGATAAGCCGACCTATGAGCTGCTTAAAGAGGGCTTAACTACTGCGGTGTTTCAGCTCGAATCGTCGGGCATGAAGGAGTTAATCAAAAATCTCAAACCTGATCAATTTGAAGACATTGTGGCATTGGTGGCTCTTTATCGTCCGGGTCCACTCGGGGCTGGCATGGAGAAGGTTTATTGTGATCGTAAGCACGGCAAGGAGCCTACGACTTACGCTCACGAAATGCTAGAGCCAATTCTAAATAACACTCAAGGCATTATTCTCTATCAAGAGCAGGTAATGAACATTGCGCAAGAGATGGCGGGTTATTCTCTTGGTGGCGCTGATATTTTACGTCGAGCCATGGGTAAGAAAAAACCCGAGGAAATGGCCAAGCAGCGTGAGATTTTTCAAAAGGGCGCTGACGAACGAAATGTACCGCCTGAAGTTGCTAAGGAAGTCTTCGATTTAATGGAGTATTTCGCGGCCTATGGTTTTAATAAAAGCCATTCGGCGGCTTACGCTTTAGTTGCCTATCAAACGGCGTGGCTTAAGGCTCATTACCCATCACAGTTTATGGCCGCGTGTATGTCAGCGGATATGGAGAACACCGATAAGGTGGTAATCCTACTAAACGAAGCGACTGAAATGGGTTTAACAGTTCAGCATCCTGATATTAACCTTTGTCAGTATCAGTTTGTTGCAACAGATGATAAGCACGTTGTATACGGGCTTGGTGCGATTAAGGGTATCGGCCGCCCGGTAATCGAGAATATCATCGAAGCCCGAGATGCTGGCGGGCCATTTAAGGATCTTTACGACCTTTGTGCAAGGGTTGATGTAAAACGCGTTAATCGTCGCGCACTTGAAGCGCTTGTTCGTGCGGGTGCATTGGACGAGCTTGGAGTACATCGAGCGAGTTTAGTTGAGAGCATTGGCTTGGCTTTAGAGGCCGCTAATCAGCAAGCTAAAAGCGCTATGGCGGGCCAGAATGATATGTTTGGTATCGCAGCCCCAGTCGAAACCGTGCAAACTTATCAAAATGTACCTGAATGGAAGAAAGAAGACCTACTCGCCGCCGAAAAAGAAACACTCGGTTTGTATTTAAGTGGCCATCCGATAGACACCTATATAAAAGAACTGGACCAGTTCACTTCATGTCGATTAGTGGACATTGATGTCGGGCAGGGCAAGGGCAAAAAGCCGGTAACCCTTGCTGGTTTGGTTGTTGGTGCTCGCACGATGAATACTAAGTCTGGCTCTAGAATGGCATTTCTCACGCTTGATGACAAAACCGCTAGGGTTGAAGTGGGCGTGTTTGGTGAGCTTTATGATCAACGCCGCGACGTCATTCATAAAGATAAAGTCCTGGTGATCAAAGGTAAGGCGAGTCATAACTTTTTCAATGATGATATCCGCATTTCAGCCGATGAGCTTTTTGATATCGAGCAAGCACGAGGCCAACTCGCTCGACATATGCAAATTCAGATAGCGTCTGAGCAGATGAATGAAACCACCGTTTCAACGCTGAAACAAATACTGGCCAGAAATGACAATGGTCAATGCGGGGTTGGTTTTGAATATCGAACGCCTCATGGAGTGTGCAAATTAGATGTAGCTCATGACTGGCGAATTGTTCCCAGCAAAATAATGCTAGAGCAGCTCGAGTCGATTGTTGGTCAATCGAATATTCATTTGATCTACTAAGCTGTGTTAGGCAGTTTCTTAGAGAAGTTTTCTAAGTGTTTGCTCTTCCAATGTTTTTTAACTTAGTGTTATACTTTTCTGGCTGTCAAAATTTAAATGCCTTTGTGTGTGTTTATAGGATGATTTTTGACGGTTTCGTTTGGTTGGACGTTCAACCAAAGCTCTAAAAATTCTTGGTAAATTTTGAGCTTATTGAACGCTAAGACTAAAGTGATAGTGTAACCCCAGATTTAGCTACATTATCGCAACTTAATAATTATAAGAATTTGCTTGAGCAAATCATTGAAAACTGGGTTGATAAAAAGAGTGGTTTTTTACTCTTCAATAAAAATAATAAGCGTAACAATAATAATAAAGGCGCTCTCTCGGCTCAGAAGCTAATTGTGCGTTACACCTTGTAGCAAATTTAGGTTAGTTACATCGTATCGTCCGATAGCAACACTTAGTGAGATGACACTAGAATATTCGGCCTGGACTGGTCTTGCTTTTCCAGGCCGACTTTATTTTGTAGTCTCCGCAGCGTACCCTACGCACACACATGGCCTCGCTTGTTTAGACTTATTCAAAGCTTGTCCTCAAAGAAGCACATATTAACGGCTGTATAGACATGACATTTTCTGCAAATGAGTTTGAAACAGAACTCTTCGGAGGATTAAATCTTGACCGACAAGGTCAATACTACGTTGCGTTCAGCGGCGGAGTAGACTCTACCGCACTGCTTCATTTGATGGCCAAACTGCAAGAGCAGAATGGTTTTCAGCTTACTGCACTTCATGTTAGCCACAATCTACAGCCAGAATCACAGCAATGGGCCGATCATTGTTCTGCGGTTTGCGATAGCTTGGGTGTTCGATTAAAGAAGACCTCTCTAAACCTCGATTCAAATTCCGAAGCCACTGCCCGTGATGCTCGATACGAGTGGTTTCGAGAGCAGGTTAAGTTTGGTTCTGTTTTAATGACCGCACATCATCAACAAGATCGTGCTGAAACTTTTTTATTCAATTTAATGCGTGGCGCCGGTAGCACGGGGCTTTCTAGTCTGCGCGCAATTCGGCCATTTTTTGGCGCTCAGCTGGTTCGTCCGATGTTGCCTTTTACTCAAGATGACATCATTGAATACGCTGAAAACAATCATTTGATCTGGGTCGAGGACCCGAGCAATAGTGATCAGCGCTATTCTCGAAATGAGATTCGTCATCAGGTTTTGCCAGCGCTTGCAAAATTTAGATCTGACGCGGTACAAAATATTGCTCGTGCGGCGGCAAATTTGGAGCAAGAAAACGGGCTACTACGAGAAGTGGCTATCTGTGATTTGGTCGATGTACGAGAGCATCCATCGCATCCGCTGGACCAGTCTCACGCTTTGTGCGTTGACGATATGGGGCATCTCACGGTTGGACGTCAGGCGAATGTACTGCGTTTCTGGCTGCAAAGTTTAAAACTTCACTCGCCGAGTCGTCGCTTCTTAGCAAAATTGCTTGCCGCTATTGCGCATCCGCCAGCGAGCACCGCGGTGTTACAAGAGGGCGGTTGTCAATTTCGCTTCTATAAAGGATATATGTATGTCATGCCGGCGCTAGACTCGAATCGAGAATTTTCGGCGGTCAACTGGCAGAATATCGATAAGCCCTTGGAGCTTTTTGAAAGTCGCTGGCATGTAGGTTCAACGGCAAAGTTAAAAGAGTTGATCTTTTCGCATAAAGAATCAAAGCTACGCTTGGCTGCAAAGCCTGAAATTGCCAATCCCAAAGCCTTGCAAGGTCATAGCCTGAACCTTAAAAAATGGATGCAAGATATGGGCGTGCCGCCGTGGCGTCGTCAGGCTTTGCCATTGTTAACCATGTCACAAGCGCGCAACGATGTCGTTATTACACCGGTAGACGAACAGTTACACAGCGACTGGGTTTCTTTCAATCCCTAGTATTAATACTGTACCCTGCGGGCTCTTTTTAGTTTAGTCTGAATTCGTTTCAGCGTTTACATCTGAATTAACACGGTCATTCAAAATGTCTGCTGTGAGGCCTCACTTAGACCTAAATCAAGAACGCCAATTTAGACGAACGGTCTAGTTTCAGCGTATTCGTATAGTCTCCTCGCTAACTAAAATCGACAAATATTTCACACAACACTCGCAAAACAGATTGTTCATATTCGGCCGCTCGAGTATCATGTAGAACCTTCTGGAGCACTGCACAAAACGCCATTTTCGGCTGTTCTAGTAGCGCTTGATACGCTTTCACTACCATCAAATACACTCGATGACTAAATACGTATTTATAACCGGAGGGGTTGTCTCTTCTCTTGGTAAGGGCATTGCCGCGGCCTCACTTGCGACACTCCTTGAGTCCCGTGGGCTAAAGGTCACGCTTATGAAGCTTGATCCTTACATTAATGTTGACCCTGGTACCATGAGCCCAATGCAGCATGGCGAGGTGTTTGTTACCGACGACGGTGCCGAAACAGATTTAGACCTTGGTCATTACGAACGTTTTATTCGCACCAAGCTCTCACAAAAAAATAATTTCACCACAGGCCGTATTTACGAGCGCGTCTTGCGAAAAGAGCGACGTGGTGATTATCTTGGTGGTACGGTTCAAGTAATTCCACATATCACCAACGAAATGAAAACCGCCATCGAAGACGGTGCTGGTGATGTTGATGTCGCTTTAGTCGAAATAGGTGGCACCGTAGGTGATATTGAATCATTGCCGTTTTTAGAAGCGATTCGTCAGATGCGTATCGAAAAGGGCGTGGAGAACGTTCTGTTCATGCACTTAACGCTCGTTCCCTATATCGCGGTAGCTGGTGAAATTAAAACTAAGCCAACCCAACACTCGGTAAAAGAGTTACGCAGCATCGGTATTCAGCCTGACATCTTGTTGTGTCGTGTTAACGAATCGCTTCCTAGTAATGCCAAGCGGAAAATCGCCTTGTTCACCAACGTGTCGCAAGACGCGGTTATTTCAGGCGTAGACGTTGATAATATCTATCAAATCCCTCTGCTATACCGTGATCAGGGCGTTGATGAAATCGTAGTTAAACATTTTAGGCTTGATTGCCCGCCAGCCGATCTGTCTGAGTGGGAAACCGTTGT
>CAKZRZ010000189.1 GCA_937918955.1 uncultured Arenicella sp. | reverse complement strand
GATCGCGCTTCGGCATATACCGTATTGAACGCGCTCTTAACTTCAGAAGCGTCTCGCACAACCTTAATGCCTTTACCGCCGCCGCCATGAACGGCTTTGAGTAGCACAGGGTAGCCGATTTCGTCAGCAACTTTAGCCGTGGCTTCAGCGCTGGTTAGAATGCCGTGAGAGCCTGGTACCACAGGTACGTTGTTCGACATCGCAGTTGAAATCGCGTTCGACTTATTGCCCATGGTGTCCATGCTGCTGGCTTTAGGACCAATAAAGTTAAGGCCGTTAGCGCGGCAAAGTCGTGCAAAGCCTGCGTTTTCTGATAGGAATCCAATACCTGGGTGTAATGCATCTGCACCGCGATTGCGCGCGATGGTAACCACAGATAAACCGTTTAGGTAACTTTCACCCGGCGTTTGACCGCCTAAGCAAACTACTTCGTCTTGCTCGGTGAGCATGTCGCATGCCGCTGAATCCATGTCAGGGTCAGATTGAACCAACAGTACTTTGTGGCCTTTTTCTTGAGCGACACGAATCAATTTAACCGCGGTACAGCCGCGAGCATGAATCAAAACTGTTTCGATCTTGCCCATTTGATCAATGGCTCGGAACACCTTCGCTTCTTGCTCTTTATTGTCGACGCTCGCCGCACCTGAAATAACCTTACTAACAACATCGCCGATGGTTTGCGTTGGTAACGCGATAGTTGGGTCAACTTCGCGAAGCTTTTCATCTAAGCCTTCAGCAAAAGGGTGCTTAACCAGGCCCTGCATTGCGCCTGCATTGCTGGCTAGGTAGTTAGAGGTTGTTGCCATAGACGGCAGAAAAGAGGGCACTACAACACGACCGGCAAATGGCATGTCGGTGCCGCTGAAATAATACGTATGTACTAAGGGGTGAGTCACAAAACTCGCTTGCGAGCCACCTGTACAGTCGCCAAAACCGAAAATCACAACCGGCAAGCCTGTTTCGGCGATGAACGCGGTAATACGGTCGTTCACAATCGCCATCGAAAACAGTGAGCTTGGGCCTTCTTTGGTTTGCATGCCACCTGATGAAACAAAGCACACAACTGGCAAGCCTTTATCTGCACAATCCACCAATAGGGCACAGAGTTTTTCGGCTCCAGCCATGTCAAAGGCGCCTGCTTGGAATGAAACGTTCGAGATTAACGCACCAACACGGGCGGTTTCGCCACTGTCATCAAGTTTTAAATGACCTGTGCCAGTGACAACACCACACGGCGTTACACCATTGTTAAGCGATTTTTCAATAGACTGACGAAAACCTGGGAATGACACCGGGTTAGCGGTCATGCGGTTAGCGTTGATTTCTTCAAACTCGGTAAACAAGGTTGATTTGAACGCATCAACGGTTGATAGCTTCTGACGCTTATACGACGTTAGCACTCGCTGAATCATCAAGTCTTGATAAGCAATGTTTAGCTGATTCCAGAAATCTTTGCGCTTACCGATTCGGCCAGGGTTAATTTGACCGTTATACGTTTTACCGCTCATTTGCGAGTCGATAAAACGTGGCACTAATGTCTCAAAGAAATAGGTGATCAGCACTAGAAGTGAATCTGACATGCGCGGAAAATTAACGCGCTTCCACTCTTCTACGCCGGCTAAGAATTCGCCGCGTTGGTCGAACTTTACGAAGTGCGATAACCATTTGGCAAACTCTGCTTTGGTGTCGCTATCAACTGCGCCTTCCGACATTGAACCACTGATGCTCGAGGCCACTTTTTCAAGTGAGGTATCCAAAATGCCTCGTAGGGTTTTCTCAGAGATTGACTGAAACGCCTTTGACTCTTCAGCAATCTCGCCGAAGTTAGTCACAATATTGTTGTATAAAGCATCAAATACTAGGATGTCGCGAAATTGGTCTTGCAGAATGTCGCGAATTTCTGGTTCGTACATTGTGTCGAGCAAGGTCAGCTCTGCTTCGGCTTTATCCAATGCGCTCTCGGCGTTGTTATCGTCTTCTGAGATGCTCGCTAAGCGGCGACTCATCTCGACAAAGTTATAAGCGGCGTCAGACTTCCAGCGGTTATACAAATACAAGCACAGCACAAAGCAGAAGTTTTTGCGCGCGCTGGTGTAGTTGCTTTGGGGGTCACCAAGAATAAACGCAGTAAGTTTATTTCGGTCTGTGTCTAGCTCGTCGTGGCGCTGTTTAAGTAGAGTCCAGGCTTTTGCTAATTGGTCGTTGTAAACCAACTTTTCTGGGTCTGCTAACCATTGCTCTAGGGCTACTTCACGCAAATGCTGAGTACGTGAACTTAGGTCGCCCTTAGGAATTTCTTCATCGGCCAATCGGCCATACGTTTCTACTGTTGCAGAATGAATACGACAGCGCATCGACAAAGAGCGCAAGTACATCATTGCATGCGAGTAAACACTCGGGTATTCACTCAGTTCTTTATATAGCTGAAAATTTGCCGCCTTTTGTAGCGCTTCGAACGACTGTTTATGCAGTTTTTCAGAACGCACATTGTCGACATAGTCGGCGGCAACTTTTGGGTTTTCAAGCACTTCGCGCTTAGCGTCGGCTTCAATCTCTTCAATGCCGGTAAAAATTGAAGCAACTAAGGCGCTATTTTCCGTAATCGCGTCGTTGTTATCGCTTGGATCCCAATCGATCACGCCATCAATTGCGCCGCTGCGATACAACTCAGAGGGCGAAACGCCTACGTATCGAGCGCTCTCTTGCCATGATAGATTGTATTGTCTGGCAATATTCGCTAAGCCTTTTGGCTGAATGGTGTTAAACGCACCACAGCGTACCGCGAGAAGCAAATTAGTAGTAGCCAGTGGAATCGCACCACCTGAGTAGCCGAGGCCATAAATAATGCCAATGCTAGGTACTTTTGCTGCGGCCATTACAGCGATTAAGCGTGAAATTGAATGTGCTTGATTCGCTTCGTTAGCCTCGGTGCCGGCATCGGCGCCAGGCGTATCCATAAATGTAATTATAGGTACTGCTCGAGCGGCAAAATCGTCAACTAAGCGACACGCTTCTAGGTGATGCTCAGGCTTCCATACACCGTTGGCAATTTTACGGTCTTGAACAATAAAGGCCAAACGACGAGCGCTTCCATTGTGCTCCAGCGAAATCTCTACCGCGTATAGTGGGCCTAGTTCGAACTCGCTGTGAATTTTGCCGCGAAGCTTATTAACCACTTCGCGCGCACTTGGGCGTGAAGTTGACTCGGCTGGGTCTAGTACTTTGGCGACGTAATCGTCAACGGCTAACTTTTTCAGAGCTTGACGAGTACTCTCTACTTCTTGTGGCTCTAGCAGCCCAGCAACTTTTTGATGCCACTTAAATGGATGCTTGTTGCCATTGAGCGATAAGTTATGCGCTCGGCGTTCGATGTCTTTAAATAAACTAACTTGTTCTTTTGTATTCAACGGTGCTTACCCTGTAGTTGATTACTAATAATCTTGTTATTCGTACAAATTGAATTGTCTTTGCCTAATACTCTTTCACAAGGTGACTGTTTCACAATTGGATTACTCTCGACACTAAAATATGCGAGTTGCCAATTTATTGTCATGAATGAGCCACTAGTTAGTCATACTGACCAACAAATGAATAGATATCAGGTGAGGTTTAATTTTTTTTGTTAATTGCCGAGTATGCCATGAAAATACCAAAAAATCCGAGCAGTAAATCGCTGCTTTCGAAGCCTCGGCCTATCGAATATTGAAATATTTCGGCGCAAAGGCATATGGCAGCAACGCAAAGGCTAATTGTCAAAGGTCTAGAAAGTATTTTACTGATTTTTGCGGTGTAAATTAAGACCGTCAGACTCATTGCACCAAAAAAATGTAAAAATATGTCGGCGTTTTGTTCGGCCCACAATCTCGCGCTATAGGGCACGCCAATATCTCGAAAAAAATGGTGCGGAACCCAATGCGAAAAATTATAACTTTGGCGAGTAGCCACATAGGTCATCGACCCGAATAAGGCAAGCAAAAGCATGCGGCTGAACCATTTAATAAGCCAATTGGGTTGATGCGCTGAAAATTTATTTCGCTCGTCGTTTGATTGGTTCATAATTCTTTACCGAGATGCGAAATGATCTAGCATCCAAATAACCTGAGGTCTGTTGGTCTTAGGCCGAATGACCAAGTGAGTTGACTATAAAAGTGACCGACCTACAAATCAAACCCAGAGCCAATTCTAATGCCGCCCCTATCGCTGGCTTGAATCGAGTGATGTCTCACGTGTTGAGCAATCGTGGCATTACGAATGCGCAGTCGCTTGATTACAGCTTAAAGCAATTGCTCCCTCCACAAGGGCTGAGCCATATTGGTGCGGCGGCTGAAATGTTGGCCGAAGCGGTGACCGCTGGAGCGAGTGTTGTAATCGTTGGTGATTTCGATGCCGATGGCGCTACCAGTTGCGCCTTGGCGGTTAAGTGTTTAAAAGCATTTGGCATGGATGACGTGAGCTATTTAGTGCCAAACCGTTTTGAATACGGTTATGGCTTATCACCTGAAATTGTTGGTATGGCGGCAATGCGCCATCCAGATATTATCGTCACCGTTGATAATGGTATTAGCAGCGTTGCCGGTGTGCATGCGGCTCAGGCATTAGGTATGTCGGTATTGGTGACCGATCATCATTTGCCCGGCGAAGAACTCCCGACTGCTGATGTGATCGTTAACCCGAATCTACAAGGCGATCGTTTTGCCAGTAAGAACCTTGCTGGCGTGGGCGTGATTTTCTACGTAATGTTGGCCGTACGCGCCCAACTACGACAAATGGGGTGGTTTGAGCAAAGTGGTATTGCCGAGCCAAATATGTCTCAGTTCTTAGACTTAGTGGCGCTTGGGACGGTCGCTGACGTTGTTCCTTTAGATCAGAATAATCGAATCTTAGTTCAACAAGGCATGCAACGAATTAGGCAGGGTAATGCATGTGCTGGGATTCAAGCTCTGTTAACGGTAGGTAAACGTAACCCACTGAGACTTGCGTCAAGCGATTTAGGGTTCACTGTAGGGCCAAGGCTGAATGCCGCTGGTCGAATGGATGACATGTCGGTTGGTATTGAGTGCCTACTTACTGAGAGTTTTGAAAAGGCGATGGGCTTGGCCACTGAGCTTGATCAGCTTAATAGAGAGCGTCGCGAAGTTGAGCAATCAATGCAGCAAGACGCCTTAGCGATTGTGGAAAAAATTCAAATTGATGATGCTGAACAACCAACCGTGTACTGCTTATCTGACCAAACTTGGCATCAAGGTGTGGTCGGCTTAGTTGCATCGCGAGTCAAAGAACGCGTTAATCGCCCCGTTGTTGCGCTAGCGCCCGGCGATGGCGAGGATGAATGGAAAGGGTCATGCCGCAGTGTGGAGGGCGTGCATATTCGCGACGTTTTAGCGCGCTTAGATGCTCTAAACCCAGGTTTGATGACTAAATTTGGTGGTCACGCGATGGCCGCAGGCTTGTCTTTAGAGAGTAAAAACCTTGAAGCATTTAAACAGGCAATTGAACAAGTCATGAATGACATGACAAAAGGCCATGATTGGAGCCAAGTTTTGTGGACCGATGGCAGTTTGGACGCGAATGAATTAAGTATGGAATTGGCAGACCAACTTAGACAATCAACGCCGTGGGGGCAGGGCTTCCCTGAACCTTTATTTGATGGCCGGTTTGAGGTTGTGGAGTCTCGAGTGGTCGGTGACACCCATGCCAAGCTAAGGCTAAAGCCGATTGACGGCAGCCAAGTTATCGACGCGATTTGTTTTGGTTACTTAGATAAGCACGAAGATTTACCTTCTGGAATTATTCGAGCAGCCTATAAGCTGGATGTGAACGAGTTTCGCGAGAGACTAAGCTTGCAATTGATGGTTCAACATATCGAGCTATAATTCAGCTTAATCATGACAAAAACGCGCACATCAACGTGTTATATTTCAATTTTAATCGTAACCTTTTTGATAAAAACGGAGAATTCAAATGAGTTATCTAAATGTCGGCTCAGGCCAAGTTGTTAGTGAATTACCTGGTGAGCAACGAGCAGGCTTTATTCGTCGCACTTATGCACACCTTGCGGGCGCGATAGCGGCCTTTGCACTAATCGAAGCACAGCTTATTTCAATGGGCTGGGGCGAGCAGGCAATGGCTCTGTTGGCGACAAGCAAGTGGAGTTGGCTAATTGTACTGGGCGCGTTTATGGGCGTTGGCATGTTGGCTAATAAGTGGGCAAATAGCGGAGCATCGCGTGAACTGCAATATGCTGGTTTGGGTTTATACGTAGTCGCTGAGGCGATTATCTTTTTGCCTTTGATTTATATGGCCGAAAGCACCGCTTCGGGTGTTATCCAAAACGCCGCCATTATCACCGCGGCGTTGGTTGCTGGTATTACCTTAACCGTGTTTACCACTCGCAAAGATTTCTCTTTTATTGGCCCAGCACTGTCAATCGGCGGCGTTGTAGCAATCGGTTTTATCGTTGCTGCTATCGTGTTCGGTTTCCAATTGGGGCTTTTCTTCTCAGCTGTGATGATCATTTTTGCAGCGGGTTGCGTGTTGTATACAACGTCAAACATTTTGCACGTTTATAACGAGCAACAGCATGTAGCAGCCTCGCTAGCATTGTTTTCATCGGTAGCGTTGATGTTCTGGTACGTTGTTCAATTTTTAATGGCGTTTGGCGACGACTAAACCCCGTTTAGCAACAAACAATTTATATCAATAGCTTAGCAATAGCTCTTGTCGAGTAGGCCCAGTAAACGCTGGGTCTATTTTTTTCGACAACAGTTTGTCGCGAGCAAGCGATTACAAAAAGCCAGTTAAATAGAAGGCATAACGTGAACGACACGCATACAAACTACAAATACTTAGAAGACCTTGTAGGCAATACTCCGCTAGTAAAGCTTAAGCGGCTTTGGCAAGGCGAGCATGTAACGGTGCTTGGTAAGTTAGAGGGTAATAACCCCGCTGGCTCAGTAAAAGATCGCCCAGCGTTAAACATGATTGCCCAAGCTGAGAAGCGCGGCGATATCAAACCAGGCGATACTCTAATTGAAGCCACCAGTGGTAATACTGGCATAGCGCTTGCCATGGCCGCGGCGATGAAAGGTTATAAAATGACCTTGATCATGCCTGACAATATGAGTGAGGAGCGCAGAGCCTCTATGCGAGCCTTTGGCGCCGATATCATCTCGGTGTCTCAGGAAGCCGGCGGTATGGAGCTAGCGCGTGACATGGCCAGCGATATGCACGCCAAAGGCGAGGGCGTTGTGCTCGATCAATTTGCTAATGAAGATAATTGGAATGCCCACTATGTTTCGACCGGCCCAGAAATCTGGCGTGACACTGGTGGTGAAGTTACGCATTTTGTAAGCTCGATGGGTACCACTGGCACAATCATGGGCGTGTCAGCTTATTTGAAAGAACAAAACGAGAACATTGAAATCGTTGGTGTTCAGCCTGAAGGTCAATCGCAGATTCCAGGCATTAGGCGTTGGCCAGTCGAATATCTGCCGAAAATTTTTAATCCAGAACGAGTTGATAGAACACTTGATGTTCATCAAACGCTAGCTGAAGAAACCATGCGCGAAATGGCCACTCAAGAAGGTATCTTCGCTGGCGTATCATCAGGTGGTGCAATGGCAATCGCCTTGCAAATTGCCGCCGAGCAAGAAGCGGCCGGTAAAAAAGCGGTGATTGTCTCGATCGTTTGTGATCGTGGTGACCGTTACTTGTCCACTGGCGTTTACTAGTATTTAATAGCTCTGCTGATATGAATATTCTCGCTTTCGACATTGAAACCATCCCTGACGTAAACGGCGGGCGTAAGCTTTATGAGCTTGACGATAGCTTGAGCGATAGCGATGTTGGTGAAGTGATGTTTGCGAAACGTCGCGAGAAAACCGGCAATGATTTTATTGCCACACACTTACAAAGAGTGGTCGCTATTTCAGCGGTGTATCGTAATGTGCAAAAAGATCAATTCTCGGTTTGGACATTAGGCACTGAAGAAAGCTCAGAAAAAGAGATTGTTCAGAACTTCTTCGACGGCGTTGATAAGCACACGCCAACCTTGGTTACGTGGAATGGCTCAGGTTTTGATTTGCCTGTTTTGCATTACCGAGGTTTGATCAACGGCGTACAAGCTCCTCGCTATTGGGATTTAGGCGAAGATGACCGAGATTTCAAATGGAATAACTACATCGGCCGTTTTCATATGCGCCACACCGACTTAATGGACGTAATCGCCGGCTATAATAATCGCGCCTTTGCGCCTTTAGATGAAATGGCCGTGCTGCTGGGCTTTCCTGGAAAAATGGGAATGAGCGGCTCAAAAGTATGGGACCAATACAAAGCCGGTGAGATCAAGGATATTCGCGATTACTGCGAAACAGATGCGCTTAATACCTACTTGGTTTACCTTCATTGGCAGCACGTGCGCGGCAACCTCACTGACGGAGGCCTAGCCAATGAACATGAAGTTGTTAAATCTGCATTGAAGAAAGGCGAACCGCATTTACAGGAATTTTTGAAGGTTTGGGAAGAAGCGAGAGATTAGTTTTGACCTAAGGCTAAACTTTATTCAAATCATCTTTCAATTCTATCTGCTAAACAGCCATATGTTGCCCCCCCCAATAACATACGTAGCAAACTAAATATTTTTGATTTTGGGTTATTTTCTATACTTAAAATTGACTTGGAATTGGTTTGAGTGCACGGGCAGAGCTCAATTGCTAATTTGCAGGAAGCAGGGCCGAAAAGGTTAAAGGCACTAGTGCGAAATGGAATAAGAGGCTTATGCTTGCGGTGATTCAGATTTAAGCTTTATTTCCAATTACCATTTACAGGACTGGATTAAAGCCGCCTAGATCGAAGGTTTTATTATCAGTTTTTTCAACGGTGATTGTATGTGGTGCTCGGCGTTCGCTGTATTCGCTATCTATAGTGCGCTAGGAAATTGCGAATATGTTAACCACCTGGAATTGAAGTAATATAGTTTGGTGCCGTTTTGAAGTGTTGGCCTTGCGAAATTTATCGATCGCTGAGCTTGCTATCTATTTTAGTGAAAAATTTCAAAATATAGAATCCTATTAGCGGCCGACAAATAAATAACCCGACTACTTATTTGCTGGTCTAATCATCGAGTAGGAATAAAATGGGCGCAATACTGATCTCACTCGGCTCTGATTCATCTGGGATTGCTTGATTGTCAATAAAAGTCAAATTAATACCATTGAAATCTAACCCCGAGCTAAATCGAAATGCCGAGTCTGAATCGAGTGATGGTATTCCTCCAGCTGCAGTGGTAGCGAAGTGTCCAGAAGGTTCAACTCTCGGTGCGCAGCTGAGACACACAAAACGTATATCCCAGCCTGATCTACTTGAATCTGACGGCGCGCCGATAGCGAACTCAAATGAGGTTTGCCCCGCACTCAAAAGTTCTCCGTCGCCGAATGAGTCGAATGAAAACGGGTCAGTGCTTCTAACAGACACAAAAAGGAATTCACCGCCTGTCGCTATTACGCCGCTTGGCAACGAAACTGTACCCTTAAACGTATCAGCTCGCTCGAGACGAATATTAACCACATGGTCGAGCGCGCCCGAGAAAGTTTGCCCCGAGAAGGTTCCTACAACACCTTGTGTATTGCTCCAACCTCCATCTGAAGTAACATCGATATTAGCGCAGTCTTCGCAGTCAAATGTAATGTCTCGATCTGAGTTGTCGGAGAATTGTAAAACATAGCTGGCGCTTGATTGTCCGGCGCTGATTCTGACTCGATCTCTTCCAAAGCCAAAATCATCAAATGGAATGCTGCCTATGGTTATATCGAGTCCGCCACTTGGCGCCACAACACCTGGCGGCAAGGAAACCGCGCCTATGATGGTATTAGCGTTTGCCGATAATATTGAGGAAAAAGTCAGTATTAGAGCTAAAGTAGGCTTGAGAAAAACTTGGAACATAGTGTGGATCGATCCTTGATAGCGTTGATGTCCGAGGAAGCGTGCAGCATCCAATAGAGTTTCCATATGATACTAACTAGTAATTAAAAAGGCTAACTTTATTAATGTGTTTTTGCTTCTTGTTGGCTCTCAGCTTGCATCTATCTATGCAGTAGTTCGTTAAAGCGACACAATGATCCCGTAAAATCCAGTAGCAACCAAAATAACATTAGCAAAGAAGCCAATAATAAAGCCAGGCGCACGTGATTTAGGGCTTTTGATGTAGAGATAAGAATACAAAAAACGGCCAATTAAAAATGCCAAGCCCATAATTGCCGCAACATCTGTACGAAAGTACTGAGCACAAATCCACATGGCGGGTAAGGTGATGATAAGTTGCTCTAGGGTGTTCATT
>CAKZRZ010000188.1 GCA_937918955.1 uncultured Arenicella sp. | reverse complement strand
CTAGAACAAGCACTTGCTGACCCGCTTCAGAATGGTCGTGTGACACTTGAAAACGGCCGAATTGGTATACGCGGTAGTGTGTTGTTTGCGGTTAATTCAGATCAATTACAAGTTGAGGGTCGTGAATTATTAAGCAGTTTGGTTCGTCCCTTGAAGGTGTTCTTAGGTGAGCGCGAGCAGATGTTGATGATCAGTGGTTTTACTGACGATCGCCCAATCCTTGGCAATAATCGGAACTTTGATGATAACTGGGAACTGTCTGCGCAGCGCGCCTTGACCGTTACTCGAGTGCTTATCGAAGAAGGTATGCCGCCTTCAATGGTGTTTGCTGCAGCCTTTGGAGACCAAAGCCCGGTAGCGAGCAATGACGACGAACTCGGCCGAGCCAAGAATCGTCGAGTTGAGATGGCGCCTGTCCCTCGAGATTCTCAGCAAGCGGCGGACGAGTAAAGCAATGACTGAGAAGCTTACTCTAGAAGATTTAGCCGCGCGTTTACAGGTTGATGGCATCTCAAATATTGACCCAGTGTCGTTCGCGTACACCCAGAGTTTGATCAACCGTATTCGAGAAAATGCAGCGTCATCCAGTGAATTGGCGTTAAAAAATTTGTCTGATAAGGCTCATGCTAGGGCGTTAGATTATTTGGACAGCGCTGAGCGCCTAAAAGAGCAAGCCAAAGAGTCTTTACTCAATCTGAAAGATGCCGACCAAGAGATTTTACAGCGAGCACAAACTTTGTTTGACGCATATCAGTTTACCAAGTTGGCTCGTCTCATAAAGCGTCACCATAACCAAAAGAAAAGTTCAGATAAGCCTCTGTCAGATCTTAGGCGCTTAACTGATGGCATTAATTTCGCTGTCGAGCAGGGTCAAGGTGAGCCTGATGACGTTGATACCAACATCGAGCAACTACTTGCACAACAAGAGCAGCACGCAAAAGTTGACAGTGGCGAGTTAAACCCAAAATTGAAGAACGGGCCTAGTGAGCAGCTTGAACTGCGTTCGATGAAGTACTTTCGCGAGTCAATGAAGCACTTTAATGTTGATAAAACCATTGCACGCGCCATCATTGAAGAACCGCAAAACCCGGGCCCACTAAACCCGCATATGATCGCGATTCGCGGCTTAACAAAGATGCAGGAGTTGTCACCTGCCTATACACGGCGCTTTACCGGCTATATTGAAACGCTTTTGTGGTTAGAGAAAAACCTTAACAAACTAAATGGCACCCCCCTAAAAAAGAGCCAGTAGTTGGATGGAAGATGTGACTTTGAGCGACATCTATAAGTACAAATAAATGTACGAGTCCGCTTAAATTAAAAACGGTAATTGCAAACTGATTTTGATGATCGCTGCTATTTGATACGAGTTTGCGGCAATACGTAGCCATTTTTTTAACCTTTTTGCTACTGACAAAAATTGCGACTTAAGTCCATGGTGTACAATTGCTTAGTAGACTTAATATCCAATAGCGCTGTAGGGGGCGCGAGATGAGAGTCACTACTAGCGTCACGAAGTCGCCATATTTGGCCACCGTAATATAGTCCACTGTGATGGGCTAGTGCTAATTGCCTGTTCCAGTCGGCTTGACACCATCACGAAAAGATCCCTATCTAACGTTTTAATCAATATTCAAATATTGCTGACCTAGGTTCGGCAATTTGTAGAGGGAATATAATGATGCCGTCAACGTTTCTTTTGAATTCTGAATACAGAATCGCGCAGACTCATAGTTCATGGTCCTTAGCCACGAGGTCTCTTTTTATTGGTTCAGCATTGTTGCTGAGCATACAAAGCCTTGCTCAGAATGCTAACCCCATTCCCGTAAAAGAGTTGATGCAAGAGCTAACCGACCCTATTCGATTCGATGTTAATAGCTACAATGTTCTTGGCAATAACCCGCTTAGCAAATCTCGCACTAAGGCTATTTTGGCCAGCTATACGGGGCAGAGCCGAGGAATAGACACCATCGAAAATGCCGCGCAAGCGTTAGAATCGGCATTGGCAAAATCGGGCTATAGTTTTTTCCGAGTTTCATTTCCTCAGCAAGAGTTAAGTGACGGCGATATTGAACTATTAATCACACAATATAAGATCGGTTCGATCAATGTGAAAGGCAATCGGCATTATACGCTCGAAAATATCGAAGCCAGCTTGCCTGTTTTGCGGTCAGGCCAATCTCCAAGTACAAAAGGCATTGCGCGGGCTTTGCGGGTGGCAAATCAGAACGCCGGTAAGCAAGTGCGTGTTTCTTTATCCCCCGGACGTGGCGCAAATGAGGTTGATGCCAATATTGTGGTCAAAGACATTCGGCCGATTTCCGCGAGCATCTGGCTAAATAATACCGGTACTGATGTTTCAGGCGACTACCGAGTTGGCGCTAGCATCGGGCATCGAAACTTATTTGGCCTTGACCATAATGTGTCATTGAGTGCCATCACTTCACCCGAAGGCGTTGATGAGGTTCAGCAGTTTGCCTTGAGCTATGACATACCGCTTTATTCATTGGGCGGCCGGCTGAACTTTGTTGCGGTCAATTCCAATATCGACACCGGCGTGGTTGCCGATGTTTTTGACGTGGCGGGCAAAGGAGAAGTTTACGGTATTGGCTATTCTCATGTGTTGTCGAGCATTGGCCCCTATAACCATGGTCTGAACATTCAGGTTCAAGATAAGTTGTTCGATAACGACATCACTTTTCAATCTACGCAGCTACTCGATGATGTTCGGAGTCGACCAATTTCTCTAGGGTATCAAGGAAGTTGGCGTAGTGAAGGAAGCCTGACTTTGTCAGGCAGTGTAAACCTAACCAGCAACCTTAGTGGTGGTCAGTTTAACAATGCTGATTTCTATCAATCAGCTAGATTAGGCGCGACTGACGACTGGTCAAAAGCCGAGCTGGGTCTTGGCGTTCAAAAGAAAGCAAAAGGGTGGTTGTTTAGCTCTTCGGTGAGACTTTCTCAGAGTAGTGATCGTTTGATTACCGGTGAGCAGTTTTCAGTAGGAGGAACCGGCAGTGTTCGAGGATTGGAAGAAAGAGAGCTTCGCGGCGATGAAGGTTATCAGCTAAATGTTGAAGCCTGGGCACCACCGATCTACGAAAACCTACGCCCTATCTTGTTCTTTGATTATGGCCGCATCACTAACAACTCGCCAATCGTCGGCGAGATTGATTCTGAAAGCGTGGCGTCACTGGGTTTTATGCTTAATTGGAACCCAAGCAGTTATCTTTCCGCTTCTATGAGTTTTGGGTACTTACTCGACGGAATCGATCATCCGTTTGCGAGCGCTGATTCAAGCGAAGATGGCGACAGCCGACTGAATTTTAACGTTAGCTATCGATATTAATAACAAGGAGAGACAACAATGAAATTTTTTAATCTATTGCTCGCCTCGTTATTGGTAATGATTCTAGCGCAATCTCAAGCGAGTGCTGGAGCTGGAACGGTGTTGCTCGCCAAGGGTGTTGTGAACGCGAGAGGTGCGAATGATACTGGTAGAGTGCTAAGCAAAGGTGCATCGGTTGAAGAGGGCGATATTATTACCACCGCCAGCAAGAGCTTCGCGGTAATTCGAATGATGGATAATTCCAAGCTTACCCTCAAACCTGGAACCACCATTGCGATCGGAAAATTTACTTTAGAAGAAGGTAAAGAAGAAGGTTGCATTAACTTGGTAAAGGGGGGCTTGAGAACCGTTACCGGCTTGATAGGTAAGAGAAAACCAAATTCGTTTCAGGTTGACACACCGATTGCGTCAATTGGTATTCGAGGCACTGACTTTATCGCTCGAATTTGTGCTAACAACGAATGTTCGTCAGAAGAGGCTGACAGCATAGACGACAACTTTGGCATTGATAACCAGCAAGAGAAAACAGACGTGGTTGAATCGATCAATAGCTTTTTGCCAGAAGGCATGTACGGAAGCTGTGAGACTGGCGCGATTGTGATGAGTCAATGCGCGGGGCAGTCGGCCGGCTTTGAATTAGGTAAGTGCCGTATTTCTCAGCGCAAAGATTGCACTGTGGTGGAGTTAAATCCTGGGCAAGCAGGTTATGCCGGCGTGCCACCTGTGGAAGTGTCAAGCTCGAATGAGGTGGGCCAGCCAAAGACTGCTGCACGGCAAGGTGATTCACGCGGTGCTCGTGGTTCTAGGGAGCCGGGAGCTTTGTCGCGATCAGGCCGCAATGCAACAACTGGCGGACCAGACTTTGGTCAGCCGGGAGATTCGAATTCGGTAGCTGATTCAACAAGCCAATCAAATGCAGGTTCAAGGTCTCAGCCGCGACCTAGCCGCTCAGGTTCAACTGGGGCAGTTGTTGAGTCGCAAGTCGGGCCGGTTGGGCAAGGCTCTCAACCGGTTGTGCTTGTTCGGCCACCCGTGGTGCTGAAAGAAGATCCTTATTTTCGAATGTCGGATTTGGATGACCAAGAGTTAGATGGAATTGGCCAATTCCCGAACACCCTAAGCCCAACCGGGCAATGCACAATTTAACCTCGGTAAAGAATGCGGATTAAATGATCATGAAAACAATAAACATGAAAACTTTGAAGAATGCGTCGCGCCGTTTTGGCTATAACAGCCTTGCTGGTTTTATTTTTGGAATGACTGTCGGTGTCGGTTCAGCCTTTGGCAACCCGACCGACCCCACTGTAATCGCCGGTTCAGCGAGCTTTGGCTCAACCGGATCTGTATTGGAAGTACAAAATAGCCCGGGCACGATTATTGATTGGCGTGATTTTTCCATCGACCAAGATGAAATTACCCGCTTTGTTCAAGAGTCTTCGAATTCAGCCATACTAAACCGCGTTACCGGCGGTAATCTCAGTCAAATTTTGGGGCAATTGCAGAGTAATGGTCGCGTTTTTCTAATTAACCCTAATGGCTTAGTCATTGGTGAAAACGCTGAAATCGACACAGCGGGCTTTGTTGCCTCAACCTTGGATATTAATAACCAAGATTTTCGCGATGAGAATTTGAACTTTAATGGCAATGGTGGCTCGATTGAGAATCGTGGTCTGATTCATGTTAGAGGAAACGGCGAGCTAGCACTTATCGCATCGTCGATAGAAAACAGTGGCGTGTTGCGCAGCGACAGCGGCGATATATTACTTGCTGCGGGCCGCTCAATTACCTTAAGTTTTGAAAACTTAGATAATCTTACCTTCGATGTTCAAGCGCCAGAAAACGAGGTTGTGAATCTTGGGCAAATCATCGCTGGTGCTGGCAATGCCTCACTCCGAGGTGGTCGCATTATAAATAGTGGGCAGGTTGTGGTTCAAAGCGCTGATGGGCGTATTTTTCTGCAAGCCTCAGATATAGCTGAGGTAGATGGTGAGTTGGTTTCCAATGGCGGCGATATTCATGTAGAAGCCCGCCAAGTTGAAGTGCGCGACGCAAGCATAGATAGCTCAAGTGATGGGCGTGCTGGCGATATCGCCTTGTTGGGTGATAATGTTGGTTTGTTTTCAGGCGCCTCGGTTTCTGCCAACGGTTCTATCAGCGGCGGCGAAATTTTAATCGGTGGCGAACAGCAAGGGCATGGGGATACCAGAACCAGTGACTTTGTGTATTTAGATCATAACGCAACCGTTGAATCTAATGGCCTCGCTACTGGTGACGGCGGACGGATTATTTTATTTGCCGAGGACACGGCCCGAGTGAACGGTCAGCTTTCCGTAAGAGGCGGCACAGAGTCAGGTGATGGCGGCTTTATCGAAACTTCAGGCTTGCTCGGCTTAGAGGTGAATACGGTACCCGACGCAGGAGCAAGTAATGGGCGCGCAGGGGAATGGTTGATTGACCCGATCAACGTCACCATTGCCACTGGCACACAGGTTGGAGTAACGCAGGGCCCAGTTGGTGCCGATGAGGTATTTACGCCCAACGCCATAGGTGCCTTTATCGACGTTACCCTATTAGAGATGGCGTTGATGACCAGTAATGTGATTGTCGACACCACAGGAACTGTTGGTGGCGAAGCGGGTGATATCACGGTGCTTTCGAGCATTCTCAGCGCTGTGCCCGATGCTGGAAATGGCTTTAACCCAGCGTCCACAAACACCTTAACGCTAAATTCTGCTGCCGACGTTTTGTTTGGCGATTTTTTCTCACCAGTTCCTATCGTTATCGGGGCACCATTGGTGGTTAACGCAGTTGGTAATATTGTGTTTGACGCGCCGACTGAGATTGTCGGCTTTGCTACTCTAGACTCTTCGGCTGGCAGTATTCTGGTGAATGAGCTCACTTATAGTCATCGCGAGCTCAATGCTACTGCTGCAAATGATATTCTAATCTCCAGTTGGTTTATTGGCTTCAACAGCACCACCGTTGACGCTGGTGGCTTGCTTACCGTTGACCTAACTGTTGATACTAACAATTTAAATAATCCGGCTGATGTGACGGCTTTAGACCTAGATAACGGGCAACGTTCTTTGGTAGGCAGAGACACTTCGCTATTCGTTCCTGTGGCGTCAAGAATTGCTGGAGGCTCTACATTTAGCTACACCGCTGGCGCTGACATTATTTTAACTGGATTGTCGGGAGTGGACGCGAATGTGCCGCTTACGTTTACCGGCTCGCTTGTCAGTGTTGAAACGCCAATTCTCTCCACTGCTCCTGGACTCCTTGCGGTGAATTCGGCTGGTTTATCAGTAGGCTTCTTTTCGGGTGGGGATTTTGACTTCGTTAATGCTCCTTTTACTGGCAATCAACTTATACTTAATGGTGATCCCTTTGGTGGAGGAAATTCTCTGTTTGAACTTGATCTAGCTAATACTCCGAACTTGCAAAGTCTAGAGTTGAGTGCTGTTGATCTTACTTTTGCTCCAGGTACTCCCGGGGTAATGTTCGCCGATACAACCTTGAGAGATCTTGCGCAAATAGACATTGCTGGCCAAAGCGGACTATTTAATTTAGGGAATCTATCAGTACTTGACGGCGGTACGCTTACCGGTGGTGATTTCGAAATTAATGGAGGGCTTATTGATCTATTCTTTGGGTTTTCTCCGGTCCCTCTTACGGTTGATGGCAATCTCACCAATTTAGGGATGTTAACCGTTGCCCTCGATCACTCTATACAGTTTATGCCAACTTCGGTATTTACCAACGGAACAAACGCGACTGTTGTATTAAATGACACGACATCATTAACTGGCGGGTTTCAGCTGAATAATGAGGGCCTTATCGATGTGCTCGGCACTGGAGTTGACGTTGGAGCTACAGTTGCTAATACGGGCATTATTTCGATTCCCAACGGATCATCAGCGACGATTGATTCGATCGATGTTTCTGGATTGAGCTCTGAACTTGTTATTGACGGCGATTTGACAACTACGGGCAATGTAAATGTGCTTGCTGATGGGCTTATTTCGGGCGTCGGCACTTTGTCTACCGCCGCTTTACTTGTGCAAGCCGATGGGATACTAAACCCTGGAGCGTCGCCCGGTACCTTGACAGTAGACGGAGATGTGAGCTTATTTGATGGTGCGGTTGTAGACATCGAATTAGAAGGCCAAAACCCCGGAGAATTTGATGTTATTGATGTTCAAGGCACATTAAATATCGGTGGCCCAGGGATGACCCCAGGGGCAACCCCAGGCGTTGTGGTTAATGTTATTAACTCTAGTGGTGCTTACACCCCGGACCCAGGTTTTTCGCATGAGATATTTACGGCGACCGGTGGTATAACGGCTTCAGCTCAACCTTTTAACGAATCGGCGATGGGCTTTGATACCTTAAACCTAACTGTCGCGGCAAATTCTGTCGGCGCTGAAGTCAGTATTGTGCCACCAGCACCAACTCCCGCACCAACTCCCGCACCGACGCCGGCTCCAACTCCGGCTCCGACGCCAGCTCCGGCGCCAACAACTCCAGTCTCGACACCGGCACCGGTTACAACTCCAGAACCACTACCAGTGGTTGACCCAATTGTTGAAGCGCAAGCGCGAATTCAAGGTGAGCAAGCTGGCGATATTATTAATGATGTGCTGGCCTTTGATCCAAACGTGACTCGTGTAGCGTCTTCGTCAAACCCCAGATCAAACGGAGAAGGAGCAAATGACGGGCGTGCTCGCCAGAGTGACGAACTCAATGAAGACCAGGGCGAGACTCCAATACGAACTTTCAAGACGATGTGTCGATAGATGCATCGATAGTTTTAACAAGTTATGCTTGTTTGAGCTCTATACACTCTGGCACTCCGAGTCGGACACCGCATTAAACCGATAGTCGGGGTGAGAGAGTTATTTCTGCTGCAGAGTTAGTCCTTTAAGACTATTGAGCGCAGCAGTGATGAGCCTTATTCTGGTGTCAATCGAAAGGTTCGGTAAGGCGAGCTAGAGAGTTGAGATAGCCAAATAAGGTGCTGTTTCGCTCCTTATTTGCTTAATTGGGCCTAGGCTTTGGCTTATGATTGTTATAGATGATCTGTATTTTGCCGATTAGTAAATTAGGTACAACACGGCTTGCAGGGCGTCTAGGGGTTGGCCATATTTTTGGGCCGTTAAGAAAGCTAACTTTACTGAAGTTAGATTAAGTGCGAGAGAGCACTTGGGTAATCAAACAATGCAAAATAATAGGTTTTTGAGTCGAAATATTCGGCTTGGTTCCGTCATCGCGGTCACAATGGCCAGCGGCGCACTGGCTGGTGAGGCCATCGCGCAATCAAATGAGCTTAACGATAGTCCTGTTGGACGACTGACTCAGGGTTTGAGTGAACGGGTTGAGTTCGATCTTAATAAGTTTAATGTCGTCGGCGACAACCCTCTTAGCAAAGGGGTGACTCGAGCTATCTTGGATAAGTATCTCGGAGCGGGGCGGGGCATCGACGACATAGAAGCGGCCGCCGACGAGTTTGAGAAAGCACTTACCGAACAAGGTTATAGCTTCTACCGAGTTTCATTTCCTCCACAAGAGCTTACCGACGGTAGCGTTGATTTGCTGGTTAAGCGCTATAAAATTGGCGCGATCAATGTAACGGGAAACAATCATTACTCCAGCCGTAATATCAAATCGAGTTTGCCTGTTCTCAGTAAGGGAGGCTCGCCAAGTAGTAAAAGCATTGCTCGTGGCTTGCGTGTAGCAAATCAAAACGCTTCGAAGCGAATTCGAGTGAGCCTGTCACCGGGAAAAGTTGCCAACCAAATTGACGCTAACATTACGGTAAGAGATCGCAAGCCCGTTACCTTCACGTCATGGTTGAATAACACCGGCACAGATGCATCTGGTGATTACCGTGTGGGGGCCAGTGTAGAGCATCGAAATGTTTTCGGCCTTGATCACAGTGCATCGTTGACATTCATCACCTCGCCTGAAAGCGTCGGCGATGTTCAGCAGATTGCCGCGACATATCGTGCTCCACTGTATTCTTTAGGTGGAAGCCTAAATTTTCTAGCCGTAAATTCTGATATCGACACCGGTGTTGTTGCTGATGTATTTGATGTGGCAGGCCGAGGCGAAGTTTATGGTTTGGGTTATTCACATGTACTTTCAAGCATTGGTAGATATAACCATGGTTTGTCATTGCAAGTTCAAGACAAATTATTCGACAACGATGTTCGGTTTCAAGGACAACAGGTTCTAGATGATGTTCGAAGCCGCCCTTTAAGTTTGGCGTATCAAGCCAGTTGGGGTAATGGAAAAGGCTTTGAATGGTCTGGCTCGATGTCGTTCACTAGCAATCTAAGCGGCGGATCGTTCAACGAAGAGCGTTTTTATGATTCGTCCCGAGCTGGTGCGAGCGATGATTGGAGTAAATCCGATTTCAGTGCCAACTATCAATATAAATTTAAGGGTAGTGAGTGGTTATACACCGCCGGTTTACGTTTTTCGGTCACCAGTGATCGTTTAATTACCGGTGAACAGTTTGCGGTTGGTGGTGTTGGCGGTTTACGCGGCTTAGATGAGCGCGAGCTTAGGGGCGATGAAGGTTACCAACTTGTTCTACAAGCCTGGGCTCCACCTGTTTATAAAAACTTTAGGCCTGTCGCGTTTGTCGATATCGGCCACGTTTCAAATAACGATGCCCTAGAGAGTGAGATAAGTTCAGAAGATGTAATGTCTGTTGGCGTACTAGTAAATTGGAACCCGACTGATCGAGTGTCGACGTCGGCGAGCTATGGTTACCTAGTCGATGGCATTGATAGTAGTGTCGCGACCGAGGGCTCACCCGAAGACGGTGATGGCAAGCTGCACTTCAACCTCACGTATCGATTTTAAAGGGAGCCCGAAATCATGAAATTATTATTCAAAACGATCGGCGTTTTCTTTTTGACAATGTCCATTTCAAATAGTGCGACTGCTGCGTCTGGCAAAGTGCTACTAGCAAAAGGTGTGGTTACAGCAACCGGCGCTAACAATGTAGACCGAGTGTTGGCTAAAGGAGCTGATGTTGCTGAAGGCGATGTCATTAACACAGCGGTAAAAAGCTTTGCGGTGATTCGCATGTTAGATAATACCAAGCTAACACTGAAACCTGGAACCACAATTGCAATCGGTAAGTTCAGTACCGAGAAAGGCAAAGAAGAAGGCTGTATCAATTTGGTTAAAGGCGGTTTGCGAACAGTTACCGGTTTGATTGGTAAGCGCAAGCCTGAAGCATTTCAAGTAGATACGCCGATTGCATCGATTGGTATTCGAGGAACAGACTTCATTACTCGAATTTGTGCTGGGGATGAGTGTTTAATCGACGAGCAAGAACTTTCTTTTGGCGAATATGGCGAGGCTGATGAAAATAAAGGTTCTGAAGTTGCTGATTTGATCAATCAACAACTCCCAGAAGGTCTCTATGGAAGCTGTGAAACAGGCTCGATTGTAATGAGTCAGTGCGCTGGCCAAGCTGAAAGTTTCGAATTAGGTAAGTGCCGTATTAGCCAACAAACAGATTGTACTGAGGTTGGCTTAAATGCCGGAGCGGCCGGTTACACAGGGTTCGAACCAGCGGGGATTACGCCGCCAGGGGCACCCAAGGGCAGCGTTACTGCATTACCTAAGCGCCCAGTTGTACTGCCAAGAACTCCACGAATACTCAACAAAGATCCTTACTTTGAATTGTCTGAATTAAGTGATGACGAGCTCGATAGCGTTGATCGGTTTCCTGAAAGCTTCGGCACTGGTAGTCAGTGTTCGGTTTACGGAAGTTAAGAGAATTAGTTATAAAGCCTAGCAAGGCTAGGCGAACTTTAGGCGAAATATTATGTCACGAAATACTAGTATAGCTTTAGGCACCGCGTTCGGATTATTACTTGGAACAGGGTCTGCGTTTGGCAACCCTAACGACCCGACGGTTGTTGCAGGATCGGCGGCCTTCGAAACAGTCGGCTCCCAGCTCAATGTCACAAATAGTAATGGCGCGATTATTGACTGGAATAGCTTCTCGATTAATCAAGATGAAGTTACCCGATTCATTCAAGAGTCAGCATCATCGGCGGTGTTAAACCGTGTTACAGGCGGCAGCGTAAGCGAAATTTTAGGTGACCTACAGAGTAATGGCCGCGTGTTTTTAATTAATCCGAACGGTTTAATTGTTGGCGAGAATGCATCTATCGATACAGCGGGCTTCATTGCCTCGACTTTAGATATATCAAATTCTGATTTTAGCTCGGGCAATTACAATTTCAATGGAGACGGAGGCGTAATTGATAATCGCGGCTTGATTCACGTTTCGGGCGATGGCGATATCGCGCTGATCGCGAGCTCGGTTGAAAACAGTGGCGTATTACGAAGTGACAATGGCGATATTTTATTAGCGGCCGGCGAGTCTGTGTCGCTCAGCTTCGAAGACCTTCCAAATATGAGCTTTGAAGTTCAGTCTCCGACAGGCCAGGTGACAAACCTAGGTGACATTATTGCGAAAGGTGGCAACGCCGCAATTCTTGCAAGTAACGTCAATAGTAGTGGCTCTATAGAGTTGCTTGAAAGCACTGACGGTAGAATCTTCTTACAAGCAAGTGATACAGCGATTGTAGAAGGCAGTTTAGCTTCGGCTGGAGGCGATATTCATGTCGAAGCTACTCAAGTTGAATTGCGCGGTGCTAGTGTTGATTCTGGGAATTCTGCACGTGGTGGCGATATATCGTTGCTTGGCGACAATGTAGGTTTGTTTTCTGGTACAAAGGTAAGCGCGACGGGCCAATCAGGTGGCGGAACAGTATTAGTTGGCGGCGAACAGCAAGGTCGAGGAGATACTCGCACCAGCGAGTTTGTGTATCTCGATCAAAATGCATCAATCCGTTCAGATGGCGGGCTTAATGGAAATGGTGGCACGGTAATTCTGTTTGCCGAGAACTCGGCACGTATCAATGGCGAGCTAACCGCGCGAGGCGGCCTAGAATCAGGTAATGGTGGCTTTATTGAAACCTCTGGTTTACTTGGTTTTGAAATAAACTCGAATCCAGATACCAGTGCGGTAAACGGTGACACCGGTACATGGCTAATTGATCCTTACAATATTACGATTGTTTCCGATGGCGGTACTAGTGGTGTCGAGGAGGACTCAAATAATGGCGTCTTCACCGCAGTTAGTAGCGGAGCTACTATCGCGGCAGTCTCGATAGAGGTGGGTTTGCAGAATAACAGCATTGTTATTGATACCGGCGTTGGCGGAGACGAGGCCGGTGATATCAATATTAACGCTGCCATTGTCGTTCCAGAGGGAACCGATAATTCACTTACCTTTAATGCCGCTAACAATATTAATGTTAATGCAACGGTATCTCTGGGACAGAGACGATCAGGGAGCTTGAATTTCAATGCCGACTCTGACGGGGACGGCAATGGCGCAACCATATTTGATGGAATTGCATTCGATAATGGTGGACTCGATTTTCCCCTAATTGATGCGGGTGAAATCAATTTCGTAAATGGTCTGACGGTAACGGGCGACCCGCTTATGGGGATTGCAACTTTCGATATACTGGCAAATGATATTAACGTTACTGGAGGTGCCGACGTTAGCGCTGATTTGGTTTTAGCCGGCAATGTGACTATCGATGAACTCAATATCACTTACCGACAATCTTTAGGTCAGTTCGAGCCACCTATATTTATTTCTGGAGAATCTGCTATAGATTCCTTTGGCATTTCGGCTGACTTCAATATCGGCTCCTTGAATATTTTAGGTGCCGTTGTCGATGACCCCATGTTTGTCTACACCCCCATTATTTTTCGCTCGAACGTAAATCTTATTTTAAGCGGTGAAAGTAATATAGGATTAACGCGGCAAGTTGATCCAATGGCACCGGTTGGCTCAAGCGTCATATTTAGCGGCAATTTTACCAATGAAGGTACTCTCAACTTTTCAGGTGGAGGCACCTTTGATGTGGGTTTTGATGAGTTTGGTGACATGTCAGAATCTGACGGTTTATTGAACACAGCAAGTGGTATAATCAATATTGCTGATGGTATTGGTTTCGGAAGCAACGAGACGTTTACAAATGACGGCACATTAAACGTCCTAGCATCAACGGATGGAATGTCCCAAGGCGTCGATATTTTTAGCTTTACTACAAATAGTGGATTGTTCAATATTAATGCGGGAGCTGAGTTGCGCGTTCGCATTCTAGAACTTAACCAAGGCGAAATACATCTCGCGGATGACCTGAGCGAACCGGCCATATTAAACCTGCTCGATGATTTTGATCCGCTTATGATTCTGCCCGGGGAATTAGTTGTTGGCGAAGGGTCGTCTATTACCGGTAACGGTATTATTGATACCAATGGAGGCAACGTGAGTGTAGAGGCCGGCGGCATTATTGCGCCAGGAAACTCTCCAGGTGCAATCACGTTTGCTGATAATTTGAACTTGTTTGATGGTGCAATACTCGATTTAGAAATTGGAGGTTCTGACCAAACTGAGCTTGATAGCATTTTAGTAAATGGCGATCTTGGTCTGGGTGGCCCCGGTGGTGCAGGGGGCGCAACCGATCCCGGCGTTGTGGTTAATATCATTAATCTTAATGGATATGACCCTGACCCAGCGTTTACTCACAATGTATTGCAAGTAGGCGGTAGTATTACTCAGTCTGCGACGCCGTTTAATCAGTCAGCGGATGGTTTTGATTCCTTGGATCTTGCGATAGTAGGGAATACACTTGGGGTTCAGGTGAGTGTTACACCTCCACCGGATCCAACCCCACCCCCGGCACCAACTCCGGCACCAACTCCGGCACCAACTCCGGCACCAACTCCGGCACCGACTCCAGCACCAACTCCAGCACCAACTCCAGCACCGGCTCCAGTCGCTGTTGATCCGGTAGAACCTATAGTGGAGGAAGTGCCTGTTACAGTAGTCGAAACCCCAATGATGATGACGCCGCCAGATGACATCATCAATGACGTGGTGGCTCTTGATGTACAAGATTCGGATGATACCGGGTTTAGTGTTAGTGACCGTTTAGGTGACCGACGACAGGACTCCGAAGCAGAAGGTCGTGAGATAGAAACTACGGAAACACAGTGCCGATAGATTCATAGTAAGGTCACCACAATTAGCCAAAGGCTCATCGAACTTCGATGAGCCTTTTTTATGAGCCTTAAGTTTGATGTATGGTTTATTTAGCTAGTTTTTGTTTAGCTACTTAGTGGTGAAAGTATAAACGCCGTCCCAATTCTGCTCAGGTGGTTCAGCGATAAAATGCTCACAACGTTTGATATAAAGCTGGTGCACAAAACGCTCGCCGTATTCGCGGTCTAAGCCTTTCAATACTTGAATAGCCTCATCGAATTTCTTATTTTTATAAAGCTCAAGGGCTTCATGGTATTTGTCTCTTTCAGCTATTTCTTCAGCGCTCACTTCGTCGCTTAAACCAATCGGTTCTAGAATAGTGACAGGTTCATCTTTGCCCTTAACTCGTACTTTATCCAGAATTCTGTACTCGTATTCAGTCGCCTCGGCCGCTGTGAACTCAGTAACAATAAAAAGCACTCCGTACTCTTTGGTCAAACCTTCAACGCGGGCTCCAAGGTTTACTGAGTCGCCAAGCACGGTATAAGCCATGCGGAATTCAGACCCCATGTTGCCGACATTCATATTGCCGGTGTTTAAACCAATGCCGATTTTCACATCGGGCCAGCCTTTTTCGGCAAAACGCTCATTCAGAGGCTCAAGTTCTTTAAGCATTGCCATTCCTGACTGGACCGCCGCACTCGCATGGTTCTCATTTGCCACAGGGGCGCCCCAGAACGCCATCATCGCGTCGCCCATGTATTTGTCGATAGTACCTCCGTTATCATGAACGATACGCGTCATGGGGCTTAGAAGCTCGTTCATTAGAGTCGACAGTGATTTCGGGTCTAGGCCTTCTGAGATATTTGTGAAACCTCGGACATCGCTGAACAATACGGTGAGTTGCTCACGTTTTGCTTCTAAGTCATAGGTTTCGGGATCTTTTGCCATTTCGTCAACCAGTTCTGGTGGTATGTATTGACCAAACAAGCCGCTTAATTTGGCTTTATTGCGAGACTCAAAGAAGTATCCGTAGGCCATGTTTATCATGTACAGACCCGTCGTTAGGAGCAATAAAGGGGCAATCGCGAGTATGGTGTTCTCGGATGACCAAAAATAGAGGTTGCCGGCCACCAAGGCTGCTGATGAACCAAGCCAAGTAAGTGTCTGGCTGGTGGCACCCAATGCGGGAAGTAATAAAGAGAGGAGTATTCCCGCCAGCAGGATTAATAGGAACTCCGCGCTCGCCGCATAGTAGGGGCGAGATCGAAAATTCGCGTCTAATAAGCCTGTAACCGTCGCGGCGTGAACTTCGACACCGGGGTAGTTATTTTGCTGCAGTGGCGTATTTCTTAGATCGATAAGACCGGCCGCCGTGGTTCCAACAATGCCGATCACATATTGTAAGTCCTCAGGATTCTTTACTGTTTGGTTTAAAATATCGGTTGCCGAAATATATCGAAAGCTATAAGCCCGACCTTTGTATGGAATGAAGGTCGTGCCTTCGGAGTCGAGGGGCACTGTACCGGTTCCAATATCCAAGCCCTCGATTACTTCTTGACCACTTTCATCAACTGCGGTGATCAGCTCTGTTTCGCTTAATAGGTAGTTCCTTGCTAGCGCTACGGACAAGGATTCGTAGATTGCTCCATCAAATTTTTCTAATAGTTGAATGCGTCGTAAAATACCGTCTTTGTCTTGTGATGGAATCGAATAAAAGCCTGCACCAAGCGCGTTTTCTTGAAGCTCATCAACATTAGCTGTGTAGCTTGTTACCTCGGCTTCGACCATCTCACCTTCTTTTGCGTCCTCGGCACGATTCTCAGTCAGTTGGAGCGTCAGCATATTGTAGTAGGGTGAGCCTTGTTCGAATGCAGGCTCGGTTAACTTACCGGTGCGGGTTGATCGTGTGATGCTCTTATCAAAATAGTAGCCCATAATTGTTTGTCGATCTTTGAGCGACTGGGCGAAAATCGCGTCTGGATTAAGGTAGGGTTTGTAGTCTTGAAAGCGCTCTAAAAAGCCGGTGTCTTGTGTTTGTTCGGCAAGCTGTTCTAAGAGCTCCATTTCTTCTGATGAATCTCGTTCTGCGAAGACGACGTCAAAGCCGAGAATATCGAGTTGGTAAACATCAAATAAGGTATCTACCAACTGAGCAAGCTTTACTCGGTTCCATGGCCAGTGCCCTTCTTCAACCAAGCTGCGCTCATCAATATCAATAATCACCACACGCGGGTCGATCTCTGGTTCAGGGATTGTTGCGGCCAAGCGAGCGTCATAGGCAATGAGCTCAAGCTTATCGATTAATGGCAGTTCAATTAAGTTACGTTCCCAAGCAATAAACACAGCTGTGAGCATAAATCCAACCAGTATTCTGCCAATATATTTCTTTATCATTCGATGGACCTTGGTCTAGGTTTTTAAGTGAATAGTTGAAGTGACTATCGCTATGGGCTATATATTGTAGATTACGTATCGGCAACCCGGCAATCAATGGCACAAAGTCCTAAAAATCTTCGTATACACTTCTATGGTGTGCAAGGCAGTGGCGCAGTTTTTCCCATAAAGGAAGAGCGCGACGATATTCGCTTGCACTCAGATCTTGATTTGCTCAAAAAGGTATTCGAGAGGATTGAGGCCGAGACCGATGAGACCGGTGCGCTTAATTGTAGTGTGGAAGACTTAATAGGTGGCCCGCTTAATTCGGAGTCTTTACGCCAGTTTAGAGATCAAGTGGGCGCAACCGAGCCAACAATTTACGGCGGCTGGACAAGTTGCTTTCGAATTGAAACCTCAGATGGCCACGACATTATAATTGACTGCGGCAGCGGCTTTCGATTGTGTGCACAAGACTTAAGCCAAAAGTGGGGCGATAAACCCGAGCGCACCTTACATATTTTAGGGACCCATGCGCACTTTGATCATACCGAAGGCTTCGATCAATCTAATGTGTGTTTTGACCCGAGAAATCATATTCATTTTTATGCCAATCGTTCGTATTTAACCTCGATAGATCGGCATTTAGGTATATTTTCGCATCAAGCTGATCGCAGCGATGAGGGCCGTCCGACACCTTTGAACTATGAAATGATGCCAGCCAGTTTCGAATCGACTGAAATTCGAGACATTGCTGCCGATGGCGACGAGCCGAACCCGATGGTTACTCAGTATCATGATTTGAGTAAGCCTATTAAGATCGGTAAAACGACGATCCAGCCATTCAGCGTTTTTCACCCAGACCCATGCCTAGCCTATCGTATAGAGCACAACGGTAAGGTATTTGTATTTTGCACAGACCACGAGCTGCGCCATGGCGACAACCCTGACTTTCCTTTGCAAGTGGAGAGTATTGAATCGGAGAAACGATTAATTGAACAAGCTCGTGGTGCCGACGTATTGTATCGAGATGGACAATTTCTAAAAGCCGAGTACCTTGCTGAAAAACCCCTTGGTGGCGCAATGGGGGTGCCACGAAAGGATTGGGGGCACAGTTGTATTGAAGATGTAGTCGACATGGCGATCGAAGCTGGCGTTAAACGAACTTACATTGGACATCACGATCCAAGTCGAAAGTGGTCGGAGATGATTAAAATTGACGCCGATCTTGCTGAACAATCGAAAAATCTTGGACAACATATCGAGTTAGCCAAAGCCGAAACGATTATTGATCTATAGACCTCTTTAACTAGCTTTTATATCGGCGTCTTTTGTACCTATTCTTAGAGTGTTTTATAAAACATCACTCTTAATTACCATCATTTTCTCGCGTGTCATTTCATGCATTGAATATTGAATGCCGCCCATGCCTATGCCCGATGCATCGCGGCCGCCAAAAGGCATCCAGTCTACTCTAAATGCGGTGTGGTCATTAACCATCACTGCGGTAGCGTTGAGCTTATTACTGGTATCCAAAGCGTCATCCAATAGTTTGGTGAATACCGATGCTTGAAAGGCGAATGGCAAGCCATTTGCACGACTAATTGCCTCGTCTTTGTCGGAGTAAGAATAAATACAAACAACTGGGCCAAAGATTTCTCGTTGCGAGACGTTGGCGTTTTCATCTGGGTCTAAAATAACTGTCGGCGCGTAACAAGTTTCAGAAATTCGCTTGCCACCACACAATACCTTTCCGCCCGATTGCTCTACCCAATCGGCCACACGATCAACCTCTTGAGGTGTTATTAGCGGCCCAACTTCGGTGCTTGGATCTAACTGATCGCCAACCTTTAACGTTGCAGCTTTTTGCGCTAATTGTTCTGCGAATTGTTCTGCACGAGATTCATGGACATAAACCCGTTGCACTGATACGCAGACTTGTCCGGCATGATAGAAGCCGCCTTTACACAGGTTGTTTAGCATATCTTCTGCGCTTGCACTGTCACCTTCAAAAACGCTTTGATCAACGATCACAGGCGCGGCTCCACCATGTTCTAAGGCCGAACGAGTGCCGGGAGATAATTTAGATTGCAGCATCCATCCGACTTTGGCAGAACCAATAAACGAGAAAAAATTAACCCGCGGATCGCATACCATTTTCTGCGAGTCTTCACGACTTGCAAGTAGAGCGGTACACCAACCTTTTGGTAAGCCGGCTTGATGCAAAATTTCAACAAAGCGCATACAAGACAATGGCGTTAATGCCGCAGGTTTAATTAAAACTGGGCAGCCGACTGCAAGGGCTGGTATGGCCTGATGCACAATCAGGTTTAAAGGATGATTGAAGGCGCTGACTGAAGCGACGACTCCAATCGGTTCTCGTTGTGTATAGGCGAGCCGATTGGCCGACGACTCAGTATGTCCCATCGGTATCTGCTCGCCCTTAATTTGAGGGATGTGCTCAATAGCAAGTTTCACGCCGTTGATCGCTCGCAATACCTCTACCTTAGAGTCAACATAGGGTTTACCTCCCTCGCTTGCTGCGAGCTGAGTGAGTTCTTCTACTTGCTCACTCATGATTTCGATAGTGCGTTCGAATATGGCTATACGTTGATGAGCGGGCAACCAGTTTTTACGATCACTAACAAGCTCATGTGCAGTTTGCATGGCCGTTTCAAGGTCAGCTGAGCTATTGAGCGTAAGCGTCTTGATCAAGCTTTGATCTAACGGGTTCAGTACGTCGATAGTATTCATAATATTTTCTCCATGGCGTATGCTAGGTTAGTTCGCTAAATACTTTTTCACTAAACACTTTTTCGCTAAATAATGCATGCGCTCTCTTTGAGTAGAACGTTGAGAATAGAGTGGTTTAAAGAATAGTCAACTGGAACGTCAATAACATGAACGCCTTTTGAATTAAGCGCGGTATCTAATATGCTTTGAAAGGATTCATCCGACTCGGCTCGATATCCGTGGCAGCCAAAACTCTCGGCATATTTAACAAAGTCAGGGTTTTCAAAATCGAGGCCAAATTCATTGAAGCCAACGCCTTCTTGTTTCCATTTAATCATCCCGTAAGCGCTGTCGTTGAGGATGATGACAACTAAGTCAAGGCCCATACGTACGGCGGTTTCCAGCTCTTGCGAATTCATCATGAAGCCGCCGTCGCCGTTAATAGAAACTACTTTGCGATCCGGATGTATTTGTTTCGCGGCCATCGCCGACGGCAAGCCTGCGCCCATGGTTGCTAGTGCGTTATCAAGAAGCATCGTGTTTGGTGCATGACATTTATAATTTCTTGCAAACCATATTTTATAGACGCCATTATCGAGTGTCACGATGTCTTCGTCGCCTAGTTTTTGACGCAATAAATTTACCAGCCGTTGAGGTAAAATCGGAAAACGATCATCTTCGAAATACTTGGTGATATGTGAATCAACTTCGTCTCTAACACGCTGAAAATAGCTGAAATTGAGGTTTTCAGGCATTTTGATTTTCTCGGAGATCTCCCACATCGACGACGAAATATCGCCAACAACATTCAATTGAGGGAAGTACACATCATCGATTTGCGCGGCGAAGAAGTTAATATGAATAACTTTTTTACCGTCTTTTTCCATGAAGAAAGGTGGCTTTTCAATGACGTCGTGACCGACGTTTATAATTAAGTCGGCTCGTTCAATTGCGCAATGCAGATAATCATCGGCCGATAAAGCCGCCGCACCTAAATACTGAGAGTGGCGCTCATCGATCACACCCTTCCCGAGTTGAGTATTAAAAAAGTAGATCCCCGTTTTGTCCACAAACTTGCGCAGCATTTTGCCTGCTAGCTTGCGATTAGCGCCTGCACCGATGAGTAACAATGGTAGCTTGGCTTGTTGAATCATTTCGACCGCGGCGTCGATGGATTTATGGTCGGCACTAGGGCGGCGATGACCAACTACGTCGAACAACTGGGCGTCGGTATCTTCTTCGGCAATATCTTCAGGCAATTCTATATAACCGGCACCCGGGCGCTCTTCCATTGCGATACGAAAAGCATCGCGCACCATGGCCGGCACGTTATTACCATCGACCACTTGTTCAGAGTACTTGGTTATTGGCTTCATTAGCCCTACAACGTCTACTATTTGAAAACGCCCTTGCTTGCTTTTGCGAATGGGCTTTTGCCCCGCTAACATAATCATCGGCATGGCACCTAGTTGAGCGTATGCGGCGGATGTTACAAAGTTAGTTGCACCTGGCCCTAAGGTTGATAGACAAACGCCTGGTTTGCCGGTCAAGCGTCCATAGGTAGCTGCCATAAAGCCTGCTGCTTGTTCATGTCGCGTCAAAATTAGCTTGATTGACGAACCTTGAAGTGAATCAAGAAAGTCTAAGTTTTCTTCCCCTGGGATGCCGTAGATGTACTCTACGCCTTCGTTTTCTAACGCTTTTACGAACAAGTCAGATGTTTTCATGTATTGGCCCTAATTTGATTTTTAGTGGTTTGATGCCTGCTTTTCGATACTTCTTTTTTCACTACGAATAGCATCATTGCATTTCAGGGCATGTTGTCGCAATAAGCTAAATAGATTATAGACTTTTGTTATATAACCCCGTAAAACTAGGCATGTGCCAGAAAATTCTGCGCGTCCAACCGGGCGATTAGAGGGGTGGCTAAAGAAGGAACTAGCGTGATAAGGGTATTTAAGCTGTCTATAACTCTATTGAGGTTGATTCGCTAATTCTGGGTAGTCATTAGGTAGCAAGTAGATAAATAAATATAAAAGATAGTCTAAATTTTCGAGGTGAAAAACTGATGAGCGATAAAGCGAAGCAAGAACTAGATGATTTCATGAGCGGCTTAAAGCGGCGAAATCCAGGGGAAGTTGAATTTCAACAAGCAGTAGAAGAGGTGGCGGCAACGATCTTACCGTTCATCAGCGATAAACCTAAGTACAGAGACGCGCAGATTCTTGAACGCATGTGTGAACCAGATCGTCTGATTAGTTTTCGTGTGGCGTGGGAAGACGACGATGGTAATGTGCGAGTGAACCGCGGTTATCGAGTGCAGTGTAACAATGCGATTGGGCCGTATAAAGGTGGTATCCGCTTTCATAAAAGTGTGACCGCGAGTATTTTGAAATTCTTAGCGTTTGAGCAAACGTTTAAAAACAGTTTAACCGGTTTGCCGATGGGCGGCGGTAAAGGTGGTGCTGATTTTAACCCTCGTGGAAAATCAGATCGCGAAGTAATGAACTTTTGTCAGGCGTTTATGACCGAGCTGTTCCGTCATATTGGCCCAAATACAGACGTGCCTGCCGGTGATATTGGTGTTGGTGCTCGCGAAGTGAGTTTCATGTTTGGTCAGTACAAACGCTTGAGAAACGAGTTTGTTGGTGTGCTCACTGGTAAGGGCTTGGAGTTTGGCGGCAGTGAAATTCGAACCGAAGCAACTGGCTATGGCTGTGTGTATATGATGGAAGACATGATGAAGCATCATGGCCACGAGCTCAGCGGTAAAGTCGCGATTGTGTCGGGCTCAGGTAACGTCGCTCAATATACGTGCGAAAAGGCAACTCAGCTTGGGGTGAAGGTTGTTACTCTATCGGACTCGTCTGGCTATATTTATGATCCTGACGGCATTGATGCTGAGAAGCTGGCCTATGTTAAAGACTTAAAAGGCGCAAGGCGAGGCCGTATTTCAGAGTATGCCGAGAAGTACGGGTGTGAATTCCATGAAGGTAAGCGCCCATGGGATGTAAATGCTGATTTGGCTTTTCCATGCGCGACTCAAAACGAGATCACCCTAGACGATGCTAAGCAATTGATTGCCAATAATGTAATTGCTGTTTGTGAAGGTGCGAATATGCCGACCTATAAAGACGGTATCGATGCTTTGTTACACGCAGGTGTTTTGTTCGGCCCCAGTAAGGCGGCTAATGCTGGAGGCGTTGCAGTGTCGGGGCTAGAGATGACTCAAAACAGTATGCGTTTGTCTTGGGATCGTGATGAGCTTGATCAACGCCTGCGTAAAATCATGTCAGGCATTCATGCCAGCTGTGTTGAATACGGTGCTGGACAACACGAAACTACAGATCAGGTTGATTATGTAAAAGGCGCCAATATTGCCGGCTTTATAAAGGTAGCCGACGCCATGTTGGCTTACGGTGTAATGTAGGTCCGATTTAAGCAAATAAGTTGGCGCAGCAAAGAAACTCTTGCTGCGCCAACTTTACTTTCTTAAGTCTCTGTTCACGTACTAGTTGAGCATCATCTTCGAGACAAATACCAAGGCTAAGATATAAAAGAATCTTGGGGTCCATTTTAAAAATTTATTCGATTTAAGTTTCAAACTTTGAGCTTGGAGCATTAGCTCCTTTTCGATTGCGGTCTGATGGACTCCCGATTCGTCACTGACTAATAGAACTTGCTTCATACGATTTGTTAGGACTAAGTTGTTTTCTATTAGCGCTTGGCTGAATGCAGTGCCGGCGCTCATCGATTTGGATGCTCGGATGGCGCTGGCAGTAAATTGGCTCGAGCTTAACAACTCGCTGCAGTTTCGACATGCTTGATCGGCGTTTACTCCTGCTGAAACTTGCCAGACAAGGCTATTAAAGAAAAAATGTTCTAGAGCCAGTTGATACCAATGGTTGCGTTTCCAAAGAATCGGGTATGGCCAAAGATAAGACATCCAAATTCTTGAATCGATACTCACTAATAATAGTGACGCAAATGCGATTAAGTAAAATAGAATGGCCAAGACTCCAGTGGATATAAACGCATCCGCCATTGAGGAGGTTCCTGAGACTATTTTGATAAAAACGCCAGCAAATAGACCAACACCCATTAGAGCTTTTGGCAGTATTAATCCAGCGTTGAATGCCTCGGCTCGTTGAAGTTGAGAAAGTCTTCGTTCAGACACATGATTAAGTCCAGAAGAGATCGCCCCCGCCTTATCGGCTGCGAGAAGTAAAGCATAGTCGTAACGGTCTATTAACTTAGCTCGCTGGAGTGCGTCGGGTAACTTGAAGCCTCTCGCCGTTAAGGCCGCAGCACGCTCAAACAAAGAATGGTTCTGCTTAAGGCCCATAGATCGGAGCGCTTTCTCAATATCCAGGCCGGCATCGAGCATAACTGCGAGTTGTTTAAACTCGAACGCTAAATTTTGCTTTATCTTAATGCTGCAGACTCCGAACCAAATTCAACAGTATATCGTCAGCCTATGGAGGAGATAACTATATTGAATTGATCGCCAGTTTTTACATTTTTTAATCTCGACTTTGGTTCGAGCGCTAAATTCAGTTTCGTACTTTAACAAACTCTTGCTACACTGAACTCATGGCTAAAATGAGCACTCGTGATCTGATTCTTGATGTTGCCCTCGTTCTTCTAAACGGGCGCGGCGAGAGTAGTGTTACCAGTGTTGATTTAGCGAATGAGATGAATATCAGCCCAGGGAATCTGTACTATCACTTTAAGGGCAAGGAGCAAGTGGTCGAAGAGCTTTATGCGCAGTATCACGCGCGGGTCTTAATCGCTTTGCAGGAGATCACTAAACAGGCTAAAGGCGATACAAAAGAAACCTTGGCTAGCATGACCGTGATTTCTGACATCCTTCAGCAATTTAAATTTATTAGTCAAGACATCCGCGGTATTCATGAACGCTACCCGAGCTTGCGCGATTCGCTCGCCAAGTTATTGAGCTTTCTGGATCAAACCATTACTGGTTTGGTTAAACTGGTGATGGATAAATCTAACGTCACCGATTCAAGCAATGCGTCGCGTTTGTTAGCAGGAAACCTTCTATATACGCTGATCAATTTTGGTAGTTACGATGACTTACTGGCTGATCAAGAGAATAAACCTAGTATTGAAGAGCATCTGTATTTGCACTTCTTACCTTTTTTATGAGATCTATTTATGAGTGATTTGCGCGTTTGTCGAGAGCTCGACGTTGACGAACAAGAATGCCAAGACATAGCGGTTGAGCTACTTGATAAGCTCGTCAGTAAGTTTGGTGGGAAGTACAAGCAAGATGGTAGTAACTATCGCTATAAACACACTGCGGGTGTCAATGCCTTGGTTGAGCCTAAGGCAGGTGAACTGTCTGTTGATGTAAAGCTTGGGATGATGACCCGCGCCTTAGCGCCACAGCTTGAAAAAGAAATGAATCGTGTTTTAGACGATCATTTAGGGTCATAAAAAGCCGCTTTCAAACTCTCGAAAAGTTTTTTGCCAATTAACGCTTGCCGAGAATGACTGAAGCAGCACCGACCAATCTTTGTGCTCGGTGCTACATACGTTTTCAGTTTGCTAGTGCTTTATAGCCCTAGCGATTCTCGAATTTCGTTGATCTCGTCTTCACGAATGTAGAGCTTATTGGTAGCGTATTGCTCGCTCGGAAGCTCGCACAACTCCTTAGCTATGAGCAAAGCTTGTTCAACTACTTTATCTGCCTCGACAACCTCATCAAGCATGCCAATTTTGGCGGCCTCTTCTGGCGAATAAGGGCGCGACTGTATAATTGCTCGAGCATGGTGAATAGGGTCAATATGGGTTTTCGCGATCACTTTTAGAATTTTTGTGAAGTACATATTAATCGCAGTTTCAGGGAGGCGGATAGCGAATTCACCTTTGGCGCCAACACGGTAATCTGCCGCCAACATAATGAAGACGCCCATGCCAACAGAATGGCCCTCGCAGGCGGTGATCACCGGCTGAGGGTGTGAGTAAATTTTTTCCGTCATTAACATACCTTGTGCAAGCATTTTCTGCGCGACGTCCATGCCTTGAGCGAGCACCTTCAAATCAAAGCCAGCTGAAAATATGCCAGGGCTACCGCAAATAAGTACGGCTTTTGCTTCTTCTTTGGCTTTATCTAGCGCGTCCATTAATTCGGTTGCCGCGTCGAATGAAATTGCATTCGCCTTGCCATTATCAAGCGTGATTTTGGCAATTTTGCCATCAATTAATTCATATTTCATGAGCATTAGTTCTCTATTAATTTTTCGTGGTTAACATGAGTTTAACTCAAAGCTGTGATGATTATCGATAGGTCGGTTTAGAAAAACGATTCTAATTAGGGCGCGAATTCTAATCACTATGAGTAGTCTTCAATCATCCTAATTTACGACCACAGAGAATAACCATGGCCGACGAGAAAAACTCAGTAGAAAACAATCCAGCTGTTAAAGCAGTTGCAGAAAAAAAAGTAGATGTTGTAGTAAAGACAGATGCTACGCCAGCAGAGCCTAAAGCAGAAGCAAAGGCTCCCGCGAAAAAAGCGGCTAAGAAAGTAGCTAAAAAGGCGACTAAAAAAGTTGCCAAAAAAACGGCTACCAAGAAAACAACCGCGAAGAAGGCAACAACTAAAAAGACAACGGCAAAGAAAGCCAATACTAAAAAAGCAGCTACAAAACCAACTGCAGCTAAAAAGGCGGCGAAGAAAGTAGCCAAAAAAGTGACCAAGAAGGTCACTAAAAAGGCGACTGTGGCTAAGAAAGCAGCGAGCAAAAAAGCGTCGACTGCTAAATCGAAAGCGAAGTCAGCGTCAAACGCTGTTGAAACTCGTATCGAGCAGTTGCAAGCCATGTTCCAAGACAACCTTAGCGGTTTGAGTGGTGACAAGGCTGAAGCCGTTGCCAAAAACATATGGTTAGCAGGCTTAGGAGCGTACTCACGGACCTATGAAGAACTATCCGAGCGATATGAAGACGTTCAAGACCGATATGAAGAGATCAATGCAGAAGGTCAAAAAGTATTTGCTGATCTTGTAGAGCGCGGTCAGTCAATTCAGGGTGACTTAGACGATGTAGTAAGCAAAGGTCGCGAAACATTGGAAGATCGTGTTGAAGAAATCAAATCACGTTTCGGCGGTGGCTTGTCTTCATTTGTAGACATTCCAGAGCGTTTGCGTGAAGCTGCTGAGAAAGTAGAAGAAATCAGCAAGAAGTTACGCAATAAAAAGTAATTTTTAAGTTTAGGTTGAAAGATAAAGCGTTGCAACGAATGTTGCAGCGCTTTTTTTGGTCTCAATTTCAGTAACCCGAAAAAGATTTGCCTAGCTGACTCTGCAGGTGCTATTTTACATTCGTCGAACTCACGGCATATTAACAATTTTATTTTTGATTTTTATGATTGCGCTTTAAAACAAAGCCACGTTTAAATTACTCATTTTTTGAGTAAAAACTATTTTTCGCACTATTTAGCTGATACGCAAGAGCGTTGGATAACTAATAGATGCGCCTAAATTTCGAGAATAAAATTGAATAATTCAAAAATACGCAGCGTAAATGCTGAAGACATTCCTTTTCTAAAAGACGTAGTTGAGACTGGCGGCTTGTTCCCTGGCGATTTGCTTCCAAATATGATTGGCAGCGGCCTAGAAGGCGGCATTAATGAAGAGCACTGGTTAACATACGAGGCTGGAGAGCCGATTGCCGTTGCTTACGTTGCTCCCGAACGAATGACCTCTGGGACATGGAATCTATTATTGATCGCTGTTCATGTTGATCATCAAGGTTGTGGTGTTGGAACCAAGTTAATGAAGCACGTTGAGAGTTTGTTAAAGTCTAACGGTCAAAGGCTTTTGCTTGTAGAAACGTCTGATCTTGAAGAGTTTTCATCGACACGTAAATTTTACCAAGACATCGGCTATGTTAAAGAGGCTCATATTCGAGAGTTTTATGATAATGGCGAAGGAAAGGTCGTGTTCTGGAAAAACTTAGCTAACTTCTTTGGTATTTATTCCCACTTCTGGACTTGAAGTGGGAATAAATACTTCGCTAAGCGATTTTTACAGAGTGTTTAAGGGCTGCTTACATTGCAACAAGCATACGTTTTGTTATGTCGATTGATCCTCATTTCGGCGTATTCGTATGGCGCCTAGTTTGCGGATAAGCACCTATAAGAACATTTAAGTCTGCTCGCTAGGTTTAGAGTCTAGTCTCAGCGATAGGCATGCGGCTGTGGCAATGAACAGGCTAGAGATAATTAAGCAAGCCTCTAGTCCGTGAGCTTGATAGACATAGCCGGATAGAATCGTGCCTAATAGCCTTCCAGATGCATTAGCCATGTAATAGAAGCCAACATCAAGCGATACATTGTCGCTCGATGCGAAGTGCACGATTAAAAAGCTATGGAGGGCTGAGTTAATCGCGAAGAAGCCGCCAAAAATAAGTAGGCCTATGACTAAGCTGGTTTCAGCATGAGATTGATTGACTAAAGAAAGCGCAATGAGTGTTGGGATTAGTGCTAGTGGCAGCGACCATTTAAAAGCGATTTTTCCAATTGAATGTTTACTCACTGATGGTTTGTATAAGCTCGGTGTAGACGACTGCACGAGACCATAAAAAATTACCCAAGCCGCTAAGAATCCGCCGACGAAGGTCTGGGTCCAGCCTATGGTTGAGCTTAAGTAAACTGGCAGGGCAACGACAAACCAAACATCTCTAGCACCGAATAAGAACAGCCTCGCGGCTGATAAAGTATTGATCGCTGGACTTTTAGAAAATATGTCGCGGAACTTTGGTTTGTTATTGATTTCTCGCGCACTACTTTTGGAAGCGCGATTATCTTTTAGAAGTACTATGCTGCAGAGCCACACAATAAATAAGGCGGCGGCCATTACCAATATCGCCGATCGAAAGCCAAGTGTGGCCAATAATGTACCGCCGAGAAAAAAGCCGACGCCTTTCAGCGTATTTTTTGACCCCGTTAGCCTGGCGACCCATTTAAACAAAGAAGCGCTTTTGTCGGACGGTACAAGGAACTTGATTGCGCTCTTGGCGCTCATCTTGTTTAAGTCTTTGGCGATTCCTGAGAGCGCCTGAGCTGCCATTACCCAAAACACAGTCAAATAATCGCTAGGAACTAGTAAAGCCGATAAGGCGATGACTTGCAGCAGCAGGCCTATATTCATAATCCTGTTTAGACCAATACGTGCGCCAAGCCAGCCGCCGACAAGATTGGTAGCAATGCCAAAGGCTTCATAGAACACAAAGAGCAGGGCAATCTCAAGTGGTGCATAACCAAGTTGGTGGAAGTATAGTACTACCAACATTCGCAAGGCGCCGTCGGTTAGTGTAAACGCCCAATAGTTGGCGGTAACGATCAAGTATTGGCCGAGCGCGGCCTTGTTATCTGCTTGTGACATTGGCGATAAATCTATGCGGTGCGAGCGAGGAGTGTGATCAAGTTAAGCCTTGCTCGATCAGCAAACGCGCCAATTCGGCTGTGCGGTTTGAGTAACCCCACTCATTGTCAAACCACAAATAGAGTTTGAGCTGAGTATCGTTGACCACCATTGTTGATAGGGCGTCGACCACACAAGAGCGTGGGTCGGTTTTGTAGTCGATCGAGACCAATGGGCGCTCTTCAAACCCGAGTATGTTTTTCAAATAGCTTTCCGAGGCCTCTTTGAATAAGGCATTAACTTCGTCGGCATTGGTGGGTTTTTGTAATTCAAGCACGCAGTCTGTAATTGATGCATTTGCAAGCGGAACCCTGACGGCATGGCCATTAAGCTTGCCTTTTAGTTCCGGGAAAATATGCGTTATTGCAGTCGCAGAACCAGTAGTCGTCGGAATCAAGCTACTGCCACAAGCGCGCGCACGTCGAAGGTCTTTATGCGGCGCATCGAGAATAGTTTGAGTGTTTGTAATGTCGTGAATTGTGGTGATCGAGCCATGCTTGATACCGAGCTTTTCATGAACAACTTTGATGGCAGGCGCTAAACAGTTAGTAGTACACGATGCGGCGGTTACGATTTTGTGAACTGATTTGTCATACTCATCATGGTTTACGCCCATCACAATGTTGACGACGCCATCTTCTTTTACTGGGGCGCTAACCAGTACGCGTTTCACGCCTTGATCAAAGTAGGGCTGTAGCGCAGCTTTGGTTTTGAACTTACCCGAAGCATCAATTACTAGATCACAGCCAGACCAGTCGGTATTACTGATTGCGGAGTTTTGTGAATAGGCGGTCTCTGAATCGCCGACAATGATACTGTGCTCCTTTGCGTTTGCCTGACGATGCCAACGACCGTGTACTGAGTCGAAGTTCAATAAGTGAGCCATGGTCGAAGCATCGCCCGAAGGGTCATTAATATGCGCAAATTCACAGTCTTGGTATTCGGAGGCGATTCGAAATGTCAATCTACCTATTCGTCCAAAGCCGTTCAGGCCGATTTTAATAGTCATGATTGTCTGCAGTAATTATATGTAAATGTTTAAAAATTAATCGCAGCAGAGCGACAGCCGCTCAGGCCTGTCTCCCATTTTTTCGAGTTTTTCGAGGTTTGTAGCAATGGTTTCTGGAGCGCTTTTAAGTGTGCTTTCAAGTAACTGACTAACCCATGGAGGCAAATCTTGGTGAAGTGAGTAGTAAACCCATTGTCCCTGCTTAGCGCTTTGTAACAATGACTCATTTCGAAGAAGGGCTAAATTTCGAGATACTTTTGGTTGACCTTGATCGAGAGCTTCCATGAGCTCACAGACACAAAGCTCGCCTTGATCTTTGATCAACAGCACGCACTTTAGTCTAGTGTCGTCGGCTAGGCTTTTGAAAAGAGTTAATGGCTTCATTTAGCATCGCGAAATAGTTTTAGGTGCTAAAGAGTATCCTATATATGAAAAAGTATATATATGTTTTTTCATATATATACTGAAGCATGCGTTTTGCTTTAACTTCTTGGCTAAGGGCGACCGATCAGTTTTTTGATGATTCTCTTGGCAACACGCTTACCTCGAAAATAGTAGCGAATCAGAATGTTATTCTCGAGCTCGGCAACGCGCGCTGTTTGTGTTTCAAGCGCGACTGTTAGATTGTGCGCATGTTGCTCGTGAGCCTTTTGAGCCTCGTGTTGGCCACGTTGGAGGTCTTGTCGGTGCTGATCGATATTTTTTAGCTTAGCGCTTAGGTACTCAATCTCCGCTTGTTTAGTCTCGAGAGAGCCTATTTGGCGAAATAGCGCTATGTTTTGTTCGCTCAAGGCACTGCTCAAGGTCGCAAGCGATGCATCGTAGTACTGATTATGAAGAATCGCGAAGCTCAGTTCGATGGTTTGAACCTCCGCTAGAGCATTAACTTCGTTGAGGGCGAACAAAAAATGAGGGTCGTCATTTAACGCAGTAAAATGTTGTGTATCTGAGCTAAAACTCACATTTAGACAATCGGCTTGTGCTGCAATTTCATCGGCTGAGTCGAGCTGCCAGACAATATCGCCTGCTTGGCTTTTTAGACTGATCGACGAAAATTTAAACAGTCCCATGCTGGCTATTGGGTCGACACGTAATATGTTTCTGCCGTCTTCGAAGCTGGGTGACTCGCTAGTTAATATTCGCTCTTGCTCGTTCGCTTGCCAACTAATAAACACACTATTATGTTCGTCTACAATCCCAGCACTGTCGCTCCAGCTGATTTGACATGCAGGTTGCAGACGCTCGGCCAGGGGCTCACCATCAAAGGTTTGAAGTAATGCGTATTCAATTGACTTGTTTCTGAAGCTTGAGCCGATTTGTCGTTGTATTGATTCCTCAAGCTCAACATAAGCATTTAAGTCACTCATGTTTTTGGCGGTACTGTTCTCATCTGCGCACTGGATGTAGTGCAAAACGAATAAGCCAATGGTAGATAGGCCAGTTTCCTTAGCGAGTGGCTTTAGTAGTGCTTTGTTTTCAAAGGCGAACCAAAATAGCGCTCTAAACAAAATAAATTCAGGTGTGAATTTATCGCTAACGGACCATTCAGGATCAATCGTTTTAAAGTCTCCGTCATTGTCTTCAACAATAATATTAAATGGCAATATATCGTATGAACCAGCACCAAACTCCTTGCCGTGCTCTAAGCCCTTCAGCCATTTACAGTAATCACTAACGAGTTCTTTAAATTCAGTTGCAGCGTTTGGAGAGACCAGCGCCTGTAGCCATTGATCTAGTAGCAGCGTTCCGGACTCAAATTTTTGCACCTCGGTGCTTTGGCTCAAGCTTGCTTCTTTTGCTTGCGAATCAGTGGTAGTAAAATTTGGGTGAAGTGAAATTTTTACAACCTCGTTAGAGTCTTTCTTACACAGAGTTGTCGTGCGCCATTGAGGCTTTCGACCAGTTCCGGAGAAGTGAGCAAAATCGATGTCACATAGTTGCTCTGAACGCACAGCGGATGCGCTAGCGATCATCACAAAGCGAGACGCAAGACTGAACAGCTCTTCACGCTCTTGATGTAGATTCTTAATCGCCAGGTATTCGTTTATTTCTGGGTGGCCAATGCTGCCTAGTCGGTTGAAGTGATTTAAGCTATGCGGTGATTCATTCAGATAATGCTCACTTAGCAGATTACTGATCGCGCGGTTCTGTGAAAAACTCGCATAGGCATTCCAATGTAAAAAGCCTGCAGTCTTAAGGGCTTGGTAAAGCTCATCTTTGCTAAAGTAACGAGCACTTTGTTGCTCGTATAAATGCGAGTAGGCAATACCTTGATCGCCGGCCGAAGTCCATTTGTTTAAGCGTGTTTGATTGACCGCGTTCACAAGCAGTTTGCCAGTATTAGTGAGGGCAAGCTGGAGTTTTTTGATTAGCTGGGCTTGCGCCGCTTTATCTAAACCGAGTTCTTCGAGTTGTGAAACTACGATTAAATCGTAAGCTTTATCACTTAGTTTTAATTCGGATAAATCAGAGGAGATAAAGTTGATGTTTTGGTATTCAGCGCAACGTTGCTTGCTGAGTCGCGCTTGGCCGACATCTACCTTGATGCTATGAACGTGCTCTACACGACTTGCAAGATAGTGACTTACACCACCAAAATCTTGGCTTAGGTCGAGAGTTTTCCCAATGCCTTCAAGCTCTAGCGCAAGTAAGAAATTATACGGCGCGGGAGAAAGTGCATGCCTAAGCTCGTCGGTAAGAAGTAAATCCTCAATTTCAACTGAAAACAGCGAAAGGTCATCAACATTGTTATATGAATCATGCACCGCGCCTTGAATGTAGCTCGATAATTGAGATTCTCTGATTTGGGTGCAGTTGTTTTGATAGACACCGTCAATCTCATTGAGCAATGGGTTGAGCTGCTGTAATCGAGGGTCTAGTTCTAAGCTGTTTTCTGACAAACCGAGGGTACCTTAATTAAGCTCAAACGTGTGAGGCAAATAAGCTCTAACGTTTTGAGTCGTAGAACAAGCCGCTTGGTATCATGAAAGCTGAATTTAAAGCGGCCGATAGCTAAAAGTCTATATTAGCCTTAGCGGGGCCGCTTATACAGCAATAATTGGCGCTTGCCTCGAATCACGAGGCACCTGCGAGGGCTCTATTTCTTAGCTAGCTCTCTTATTTCCTTTTTCTGCTTTCTTCCTCACAAGAGTCAATGCTTCTGAAGCTTTGCGCTTAGGATGAGCTGCTCGACGGCCGCCGTTGATCGCGTCTTGATCAATTTCGTCAATTAGGCGATTCAATGTGCGGCTTATGTGAGTTTGAATGCGAATACGTTCAATATTTGGCCAAGTGGCGCGTTCTCCTTCAGTGACCAGTCCCATCACTTCTTCAGGCGTGCGCGAAGCAAGTATTTCAGCCGGGCTTAGAAAACGACTCGATGGCAAAATGTTGATATCGCCGGTATACGTTTGAGATACCAAGGATATATAGCCATTAATCAACTTGCCGATATAAGAGTTCTCTTCAAACGGCTTTTGCAAGATGGTTGATGCTGCTAAGCCCCAGTCTTTCATGGTTTTAAGCGCGGTACTACTCACAGTGCCAATTAATCCTTTGTCACTCTTTTCAGCCTTTAAGAACGGCAGAATCAGCGGGTTAGTTTGGCTAACGATAAAGTGATTTACGCCGTAGAGTCTTGATAGGCGTTTCATTGGTAAGTCGTCACTTAAAGAACCGTCTACCCATTTACGTTGAGGCAGATAAGGTACACGCTTGCCTTTTACATCGCGCGCTGCCAGCGAAACTGGCGGAAAAACGCCAGGAATACAGCAGCTGGCTAATACGGCTTCTCTGAGCATCACATTTGGTGAGGTGATGGCGTTTAGTAGCCGTGATTTTTGGTGATGTTCATATGGGGCAATTGAAATATTAATCTTCATCCCCGAAATTTGATAGGCCTCTGCAAAGGTTACGTCAGGGATCAATCGTTCAATAATCGCAAGTAAATCGTTTTTGCGTAAATTGCGTTTCTTACCTGGGCTCAAGTTACGAATAATATTTTTAACTTCGTTTTCAAATTCTAAAAACTCAGGTTCGAAGATCTCACCGAGTTCTTCGTGTTTGCGGCTGCCAGCTACCGCTGCGATTAGGGCGCCGCCACTCGAGCCTGAAATAACATCCGGGATTAAGTCTTGTTCCCAAAGTGCCTTAAGTACGCCAACGTGAAAAAACAAGAATGTACCAGAGCCACTGAACATTAGAGCCGATTGTCCAAAGCACAAATGTGCGCGATGGAAGAAGTCTACCTTCTCGCGCATGCTAACGCCTTTGACTCTTGGTTTGGCAAGGTGTTCGAGTGCTGAAGAGACTTCTTCGACATAGTCGACGATTTGTTGCTTGGTGCCGAACTTAGCTTTTTGGTAGAGGCTGGAGCTGCCCATGCCACCCAGGTTGCCATGAATGCCTTCATTAAGAGTGAACAGCATTCCTTGGTTATCATTTTCATTGCGCAAATTTCGCAGAGTTTCTAATCGACGCTCTATGGCAGCGTAGTCATAGCGACGACTTTTTCTACTTTGCTTCCAGCGTTGCAAGCCATTGCGCTCGTCATAAGCTTGAGCAGCGTGTTGCCACTCCTCATAAGTTTCGGCCTCAGCCATTTTTCGCGTAAGCGCTCTAGACATATTAATTTTCACGCTAGACATATTAATTTTCACGATAGTGTCCTCGCCCTTTTTGACTCGCATTTTTGATTACTCAAAAGGGAGCTCTAACTGCGGGCGATGTTATATTGGCCGAAGCCTATTGTTGTTTTACTTGATCTTTCTTAGGCCCCACACCTGCGTAAGATCGACTTATTTTTTAGTAGTTCGTCTCTTTTTGCTAAGCGTTTTGTAAAGCTCGCTAAACTCAAGAGTAATTTTGTGTTTAGGGTCGAGGAATACTAATGGAGTGTGTGATGCGTGTGATTCTTTCACCTTCACCGACGATGAAACGAACGGTTTTAGGAGTTTGAATTTCGCCTTCGCAAGTTCTTCAACGGCTTGTTGCGGAAGTTTTGCTCGTGCTTGAAACTGGTTAACGATCACGCCCTCGATCTCGAGGTCTTGATTATGATCTTCGATGATTTCTTCCAACTCATCCATTAGGTCAATCATGGCATCGCGCGCGAATACGTCGCAGTCGTAGGGTAATACACAGCGGTCGGCGGCAATCAGTGCCGACAACGTAAAGAAATTAAGCGCGGGCGGTGTATCGATGTAAATTTCGTCGAAGTCTTCGTGTAAGTTATTTAAAAAGTCGCGCAGCTTATAAATCTTGTGCTTTGCTTCTAGTTTTGCTTCTAGATCGACGAGAGAGTAGCTGGCCGATATCAACGACAGATTGTCGAAGTCGGTTTTGCGAATGTAATCTTCAGAGGTGAACTCGCGATAGTTGCGGCTTATGGTTGACTCCATAAACTCGGCGATTCCAACAACATTGTCTTTACCGCTGTGGCCCAAATAGCTAGTGCTATTAGCCTGAGGGTCTAGATCCACTACTAAAACATTTTTGCCTTGACTGGCTGCGATAGCGGCGAGGTTACAGGTAATCGTTGACTTACCAACGCCGCCTTTTCGATTAAATACGACTCTTTTCATAGGGGCATAATAACGCATCAAATGTTTTTTGCTATCAACAAGGCCGCGCGTGGGGCTGAAAATAGAAGCCGGATTCTAAATCCTGTAGCAAAACGCTAGAAATCGAGACTTTTATTGGGCGCTTGTCAAACTAAGCGATGAAGGGCAGTAAAAAGACTCATCGCAGCCGCAAAGGCCATTCCGTTGGCTGATGATGTAATATTGAGCAGCCGTTAGTGAGCTGCTCAATAAGGGTATTGCTTATACCAATTTCATTAACATAGATTTGTTAAATGGGGTTAGCTCTGACATTTGCTCGGCCTGAACCTTATTTGCCCAATCCGGGTTGGCTATCAGTGCTCGACCAACAGCGACTAGGTCGAATTCATCAGCGTCTAAACGCTCTACTAAGTTGTCCAAACTGGCGATCTCACCATCTTTAAACGCAACATCGCCACCTTCAGGTAAGAAGTCAGCATTTAGACTAACGCTACCAACTGTAATTGCCGCTTTGCCGGTTAA